>JAFMHF010000023.1 GCA_017854655.1 Puniceicoccaceae bacterium
CTCACGAGCTGCGGCAGCACACGCAGCGAAAACGGCGTGACCATCGAACAAGGCGGCAACCCGCTGAAGTTCTGGTAGGCGCAGCAACATGCCTTCCGCCGCAACGCCTGATCGGTTCAGTTGCCAATTCCATACGGATCGCACGCTGGCGTCAGCTCTATGCGATCGATGCCTCTGAATATCAGGAACTGCCCGCCGCCGTCGCATTTCCCGAAACGCCGGAGCTTATCCGCGAGCTCATGCTCTAAGCCAATGCGGCTTGGCTCGTTACGGCCTCATCGTGATCGAACACATAGTAAGCCGTTGCAGCCAAGGGCATAATAACAAGCAACGACGCCACAGTTGATAAAATATCGACGCTGGGAGCCAGTATCGGCTATTTTACGATCAAGCCCGAGCACTAATCAGCCGTATTCACTCACCCCTCTATGAAACAGCACTTACTCCCAAAGACATTCTGGTGGCATAACCTCACACAATTTGGAGGTGCGATGAATGACAACGTGTTTAAACTGATCATGGTGTATGCGCTGATCGGGTGGAATGCCGCAGCGATTGAAAGTGGCGAGGCGAGTTCCGCGACGATTTTAGCACTTGTTGGCCTCGTGTTTGCGCTGCCATTCCTACTGATCGTGCCGATCGCAGGTAACTTTGCCGATAAATTCAGTAAGCGGTCGTTGATCGTAAAGCTCAAAGTGGTGGAGTTCATCGTCATGGCATTCGGCATCACCGCGCTCTACTTGGAAAGCAGCATGATGCTCTACGTCACCATGTTTCTAATGTCCTCGCAGAGCGCCTTCTTTGGCCCCTGCAAGCTAGGCATCATACCAGAGATGGTCGATGCCGAGCGGCTCTCTAAAGCCAATGGCTCGATTCAACTCTTTACCTTTCTGGCAATTATCAGTGGCACGGTGCTCGCTCCTGAACTGAGCCTCTTGACTCATGAAAACTTCAGCCTCGCGGCCAGCGTGTGCTTGATCATCGCGGGCCTAGGGCTTGCTGCCTCACTCCAGATTGAACCAACGCCCGCGCACCCGGATCGTCACCTCAGTCTCAACGGTTTTGGATCAGTGTTTAAGACGTTCCTTGAAATTCGCAAAGACGGCTTTCTGACACTCGCGGTGCTGGCACTCGCGGTCTTCTCACTGGCTGCGGCATTCATCCAACTCAATGTGCTCGATTTCGGCGCGCAGCATTTGAACCTATCCCCCGAAGAAGCGACGCGCCTCTTCCTCCTCACCGCTATCGGCATTGGCGTGGGGTCGACCACCGCAGGTTGGCTCAGTGGTCGTGGGATCGAGTTCGGCATCGTGCCGGTGGGTGCACTGCTGATGAGCCTGAGCCTCGGAGTATTAGGCACGCTCGCAGAGGGCAACATCTGGCTCTCGGCGGTCAGCATGGCCGTGCTCGGATTTGCAGCAGGACTTTTCATTGTGCCACTCCAAGCATTCATTCAGTATCGCAGCCCCAAAGACAGAGTGGGTGCGATCCAGGCAGCCAACGCCTTCATGAGTTGGCTCGGCATTCTAACTGCAAGCGGGCTGATCTACATCAACTCATCCGTTTTTGGGGGTACCGCACAGAATGGCTTCTTTATGCTCGCATGCGGCATTCTGGCGCTCGCACTCTTCAGCCTCTGGGTGCTGCCCGACTTCTTTGTTAAATTCGTACTGATGCTGGTGACGCGGTTCTGCTACCGATTCCGCGTGCGTGGCCTCGACAACCTACCCGCCTACGAACCCGCACTCTTAGTTTGCAACCATGTCAGCCTGATGGATGCCGTGCTGATTGTGACCAGCCAGCAACGCCGCGTCCGCATGCTGATGTCGCGCGAATATTACGACAAGTCTGGTTGGATTACGAAACGTATCGTTGAGCTCGCAAAGGTCATCTTGATTCACGGCCACGACAACCCGAAGAAGTTGCTCAAATCGCTCAAGACCGCCCGCACCGCACTCGATGACGGCTACCTCGTCTGCATCTTCGCGGAAGGCGCACTGAGCCGAACTGGCATGCTGCGCCCCTTCAAGCAAGGCTTCGAACGGATCGTCAAAGGCACCGACTATCCGATCATTCCGGTCTATATCGGTGGCGCATGGGGCAGTGTTGCCAGCTTCCAGCAAGGCATGCCGAAGATCCGCCTCAGCAAAGATTTTCGCTATCCAGTGAGTGTGCATTTCGGCACACCGCTCCCCTCTACTTCGACCACCTTCGAAGTTCAGCAGGCGGTCAGCGAGCTATCGGTTGATTCCTTCGAGCTGGTTAAAGAAGGACGCAAGAGCCTCGGCCATGAGTTCATCGATTCGGCCCGCCGCAACTGGGGCAAACTGGCAACCGTGGACAGCTCCGGTCGCGAGCTCAAATTCGGCGAGCTCCTCATTGCCAGTTTGATCCTGCGCGAGCGTATCCGTACACACACTACAAAAGCGGAGCATCGTATCGGCATCTTACTGCCGACAGGGTCAGGATCAGCCATGGCTAATCTAGCGATCACCCTAGATCGACGCATCAGCGTCAACCTCAACTACACCGCCCCTGCGCAAAGCGTAGGCTCCGCGCAGGAACAGTGCGAAATCCGCACCGTACTCACCTCGCGTAAGTTCCTTGAGGTCCTGCCCGAGCTACCACTCGCCGAAAATGTGCTCTACTTGGAAGACCTGCTGAAAGACATCAGCAGAGCAGAAAAATTCCGCACCTTTCTTAAAGCCCGCCTGCGCCCCGCACGAATTTTGCTCGGCGGCACACGCATTCAACCAGACGATGTGGCGACGATTCTGTTTTCCAGTGGTTCCACCGCTGAGCCCAAGGGTGTGATGCTTAGCCACCATAACTTGCTGTCCAATATCGAATCGTTCCGCTCGGTCGTCAGCCCGAAGCGTGACGACGTGATGCTAGCCACCCTGCCGTTCTTTCATTCATTCGGCTACACCGTGACCTTCTGGTTTCCGCTAATATCCGGCATCACCACCGCCTGTCACACCAATCCACTCGAAGGCGAAATGATCGGCAAACTCGCGGAGAAGTATAAAGCCTCGATTCTGCTCACCACACCGAGTTTCCTGCTGGCCTATACTCGCAAGATCAAGCCCGAGCAATTCGCGAATTTACACTATGTATTTACCGGCGCCGAAAAGCTACAGCCACGTATCGCAGCCATGTTTGAGAAACGCTTCGGGGTGCAACCGCTCGAAGGCTACGGAGCGACGGAGCTCTCGCCCGTGTGCGCACTGAGCTTACCAAATGTCGAAATCGATAATCTCGAAGAGACCGGTAACCGCGAAGACCGCCTCGGACGTGCCCTACCGGGCATGGCGATGAAGATCGTGCATCCGGAAACCGGCGACATCCTTGCTCCTGGCGAAGCTGGCCTGATTTATATCAAAGGCCCAAACGTCATGGTCGGCTACTTGAAGAAACCAGAACTGACCGAATCCGTATTGCACGATGGCTGGTATGATACCGGCGATATTGGCCTAATGGATACCGACGGCTTCTTTGCGATTACCGGACGCCTCTCCCGTTTTAGTAAACTCGGCGGTGAAATGATCTCGCACGGTGCAGTCGAAAAAGTCCTGCAAGAAGCACTCGAGCTCGGGCCGGATGCGCTCGCAGTCGTTGCGATCGCCGATCAGCGCAAAGGCGAGAAACTCTGCGTGCTGCACACTTCAACGGATCTAACTGAAGACAGTATCCGCGAAATACTCAAAGCACTCGAGATCCCGAACCTCTGGAAACCAAATCCCAAGGATTGGCAACTGGTCGATGCACTGCCTCTACTCGGTACGGGCAAGCTCGACTATCGAACGATGAAAGAGCATGCGGCAGCGTAATTAGCAGATCCTCACCGCTCATGCTGCTGAGGTGGCATGATTGCTGCGCCTAGTCCAGCTTACATACAGCGAGGATTCTTAAACTCGCAATGAATTGCACCCCAAAGGTGGATTCGTCATCACCGCATTAAAGATCGTCGCTAAGCCCCCGCGCAAACAATCCGCTTCGCCATCATTGATCTGCAGCTCCAATTCCTCCGCCATGCTAGGCAGCACTGCAGATTTTAGCGACGTCTCGATCACCTCTTCGACCGGCTGCATCAAACCACCCAGGCGACCACCAAGCACAACCAAAGAGGGATTAAAAGTCTGCACCAACTGGGCCAAACCAGCTCCCAACTGCGCGCCAACCTCCTGCAAAACTTGCAACACCCGAGAATCTTGCGCCGCAGCCAACGCTTGAACCGAATCTAGCCAATCCACTGCACTCTCGCCCGACTCCGACAAGGCAATACCAGCCGCCGCCAACTTTCGGCGCACGGCTGCCCCTCCCACTTCCGACACCCAGCAACCACGCTTACCACAACTGCAAAGAGCGCCCCCCTCAACAAAAGCCGTATGCCCGACTTGCCCGGCAAAGCCCTGCTTACCACGTAGCAACACACCATCCACAAATACGCCCGCAGCAAGCCCCTCACCTAAGCTCAAATAGATCAAATTGCGCCGCCCCGCCATCGCACCAAAATGATGCACGCCCAACGCACCTGCATGCGCCTCATTTTCAACAAATACCGGCACCTTAAACCGAACCTCCCACTCCGCCTTCAGCGCCACATCACGCCAACCAGAAGTCGGACCATAAGCCAATTCGCCGGCATCTCGCCGCACTAGGCCAGCCCAAGCCACGCAAACCCCGAAACACTTCAAGCCCACGCGAGACGCTTGCTCCATAGCAGACTCAACCAAGCTTGCAGCTGATGCCAACACTTTGTCAGGCGCGGAATCAGGCTCAACGGAAACACCCTGGCTCCACAATTCCTGCAGCCCAAAATTCGCCAGCACAATCGAGATCCGATCCAAATCGATTTCAACCGCGATCATACAGCCCGCCTTTGGATTCAGGTTCAGCAACAAACCCGGACGCCCCGCTCCACCCACCGTAAACTCAGTCTCCGAAACCAAGCCCGGCTCAATCAACGCTGCGACAATATTAGAGACCGTCGCACGGGTCAGCCCCAGCGCAGACGCAATATTCGCACGCGACAGCGCTCCATTGACCCTCAACTGATTCAACACACTGACCGCATTTAAACGACGAATATCACCCCGGTCATATTTTTGCTGATTGGACATATTTCTAAACAAGACAGCTTTTTTAGATTGCTAAAGCATCAAATGGTATCTTGTTTGTTTATTAATTAAACATACCAGCCAGACTTCAGCGCGAACGGAACACAGTCAACAATTAGCACACAAAGAACCATGCCCCACAGAAAACCTCATACCTCTCGCCGCAACTTCCTCAAATCCTCCGCCGCCTTCGGCGCATTGACGATTCTGCCATCCTACATTGCGCTAGGTAATAAGTCCTCCACCGGACTCGGCCCCAACGAAAAGGTCAACCTCGCCGTTATCGGCATTGGCAATCAGGGCAATGGCGATCGCAAGTCATTACTTGCCTCGGGCCACTGCAACGTCGTGGCCTTGTGCGACATCGACCTTGAAGGGCGCCACACACTCGCCGCCCGTTACGCGCACCAAATCACACCTCTCCCACCACTCGAGCCCAGCGCCGAAGGCGAGACACCACAACCACAGCCAAAAACGTACGCACAGGCACGGGCGTTTAGCGACTTCCGCGTGATGTTCGATCAAATGGCCGACGAGATCGACGCCGTGCTGATTGCAACACCCGACCACTCACACTTTGCTGCCACCATGCTGGCACTGTCACTCGGCAAACACGTCTATGTCGAGAAGCCACTCGCCCACACTTTCGGCCAAACTGAGCGACTCATGCGCATGGCAGCCAAGAATCCAAACCTCGTCACCCAAATGGGCAACCAAGGCCACTCCGGCGCCAACTATTTCCAGTTCAAAGCATGGCGCGAAGCCGGTATCATCAAAGACATCACTCGCATCACCGCCCACATGAACAGCCCGCGCCGCTGGCACGGCTGGGGCAACAGCACCACCGCCTACCCGAGCGAACCACTCCCCGCTGGCGTCAACTGGGAGCAATGGATGGATACCGTTGCGCAGGCACACCCTTACAGCAAAAAACTTCACCCACAGGAATGGCGCAGTTGGTATGACTACGGCAGCGGCTGCTTCGGCGACTGGGGGCCACACATTTTGGATACCGCCCATCGGTTCTTAGAACTCGGACTGCCCACAACAGTCACCGCCGTTCATCGAGACGGAGTCAACCACAGCGACTTGATCTATCCCGACTCCTCCACCATCCGTTTCGACTTCCCCGAGCGCGGCCCGGACCTGCCTGCCTGCGAAGTCACTTGGTATGACGGCGTCAACAACAAGCCACAGCTTGAAACCGAATTCAGCGAGCCAGTGACGAATAAAGAAACCGGCGAAATCACACGCGGCCCCACCACACTCAATCAGCCTGGCAAAGTGCTCTACGGCAAGGAACTCACCTTCCAAGGCGGCCACCACGGGCAGCCGCTCCAAATCGTTCCGCGTGAAAAATACAAGGCGATGCGCGACGAATTGCCAAAGTTCTCGCAAAAGAATTCCAATCACTACGCCAACTTCCTACTCGCCTGTAAGGGCGAAGAAACAGCGCGCTCGCCCTTTAGCGTCAGCGGTCCACTCACACAGGTGTTCAACCTCGGCGTGCTATCGCAACGCTTCGGCGGCGAACTAGAGTTCGACAGCAACAGCAAGCAGATCACTAATAATAAGGCCGCCAATACACTGCTCGATCCCGCACCACGCAAGGGCTGGGAAGAGTTCTATCGCCTATAGATTATATAACAGGTAACACAGAATATAATATGAAAGACAGAAAATCCTGGATTAGCATACTGACGGCAGCACTACTGACATGCAGCACATCATTCGCTGGCGAATGGACTGAACTCTTCAATGGTAAAGACCTCGCACATTGGCAGAATCCGTACGACTGGGGTAAGGCTGAAGTCGTGGATGGCGAAATCCACCTCACCACGGAAAAATCAAAGTGGTTCCTATCAACCGTAAAAGAATATTCTGACTTCATCTTCGAAGTGGAAGTGAAGATGCCAGAGGGAAAATGTAATTCAGGCTTTCTGTTCCGAAGTCACAAGTCAAAGAACAGGATGTTCGGCTATCAGGCGGAAGTTGACCCATCCGGCAGAAAATGGTCCGGCGGCCTCTACGATGAGGGACGCCGCGGTTGGTTTATCTCCCCTAACCGCGATCACGCAAAATCCAAAGAGGCAAAGGAACAGTCCATCGCTGCATTTGTCGAACGCGCCGGCGACTGCTTCAAGCGTCATGACTGGAACAAATACCGCATCGAATGCCGCGGTGGTCATATCAAGATCTCCGTGAATGGCGTCACGACTACAGACATCCATGACCAGGAAGATGCCAAGGGATACATCGCACTTCAGCACCATGGCGAAAAAGGCCAGATCTACCGCTTTCGTAATATAAGAATCATGGAGCTCACCGCCGATGACACGGCCGTCCGCTCCAGCTCAACCGAATGGACCTCGCTGTTTGCCTCCGACGACTTCTCGAATTGGACGAACTTAAACGGCGATGCCGTCACCAAAGGATGGAGCATTGAAAATGGGATCGTCCACCGACCCAGTAGAGGTGGCGACATCATCACCAAACAGCATTATGAAAACTTTGAACTCCATTTCGATTGGAAGATTTCCGAAGCAGGCAATAGCGGCGTAAAGTATCGGACCAAAGGCGCGCTTGGACTCGAATACCAAATCTTGGACGACGCAAAGCACCAGGACGGTAAGAATCCAACACACCGCGCAGGTTCTCTTTACGAACTCGCAGCCGCCCCCGACAGCAAACCAATCCACCCCGTCGGCGAATGGAACCAATCGCGTATCCTCGCCAACGGCAACACCATCCAGCATTGGCTCAATGGTGAAAAGATCGTCGACATCGAAGTCGGCAGCGACGACTGGAACCAACGCTTCCAAAAGAGCAAATATTCCAAACATAAAGACTTCGCTAACTCTGCAGGCCCCATCTTGTTACAAGATCACAACGACGAAGTCTGGTTCAAGAACGTCCAAATGCGCGAACTGTAATTTCTCAATGAGAATAAAAAACTCAGGCTCGCTCATTGCAATTTATTGCCTACTCACTGGCGCCTTCGAATTGCATGCACAAGTCCACATGGGCAATGGCATAAAAATAGGTGAAGTCGACTCCGACTCGGCAATCATCTGGACCCGCCTGACCGCACACCCCGAACGCACCACCGACGGCCACTCCTTCGACCTCGTCACAAAAGACGCAAAAAAACAGCCCATCTACGAAGACCTCAGCGTTATGAACGGCAGTGTCGTCGGTCAATCAGGAAGCGTAAAAGTTACCTACTGGCCAAAAAATAAAAAGAGTTTAAGGCGTTCAACGAAGTGGCAACCAGTGCATCAAAAAAGCTCCAGGCGCTCCACTACTTGGCAGCCCGTGTATTCGAGAAACGATTACACCCATCAGTTTAAACTCAAAAACCTTGAATCGGGAACCGCATATGCTCTCCTGGTCGAGGGCAAACACAACGATGCCAATTGCCGCCTCAAAGGTGGCTTTCGAACTGCCCCTAAAATAGATCAAGCCAGCGACATACGTTTCGTCGTCACGACCTGCGGCGAATATCCACGGCGTGATGATCCAGTCAATGGCCACAAGATCTACCCACAGATGCTAGCGCTAGACCCGGATTTCTTTGTCCATACCGGCGACATCGAATACTACGACAAGCCTGGTCCCTTCGCTAAAAACATCGACCTTGCGCGCTTTAAGTGGAACCGCATTTACGCAACGCCTTACTTGCGTACTTTTCACAATCAAGTCAGCAGCTACTTCATCAAGGACGACCATGATACCCTTAAGGACGATGCATGGCCTGGACAGAACTATTTTGACCTGACCTGGGAACAAGGCCTCGCCACGTTTCGCGAACAGGTACCTATGGGCGAAAAGACCTACCGCACCCTCCGCTGGGGCAAGGACCTGCAAATCTGGCTGGTCGAAGGACGTGACTACCGCAGTCCCAACAATATGCCGGACGGGCCTGAGAAGAGCATCTGGGGCACAGTACAAAAGCAATGGTTTTTCGATACTGTCAGTGCATCCGATGCGACCTTCAAAGTGCTGCTCTCTCCAACTCCCATAGTAGGCCCTGACCGTTTAAAAAAGAACGACAACCACTCCAACAAAGGTTTTACTCACGAAGGCGACGAGCTACGCCGATTCATTGCAGCACAAGAAAACCTCTATATCGTCTGCGGCGACCGGCACTGGCAATACGCCTCGATCGACCCGAAGACGGGTGCCCGTGAATTTTCCTGTGGCCCGGGCTCCGATAACCATAGCGGCGGATACTGGGAAGAGTTTCGCAACGACATGCATCGCTTTCTGCGGGTCAAAGGCGGTTTCCTGAGCGTCGATATCAACAGCGCCGCGAGCAAAATTACATTCCAACATCATAGCGTCGATGGCTCTGTTCAGAATCAAGAGTCTTTCACCAAATAACCCCCTCCATTATGTCGCCTTCTACCGAACAGATCCAATCCATCCAAAGCCGTGGCTTTCTTGGCAAACTGGCTGGTTACAGTAAAATGACCGGCCCAGGTTGGGTGCAGGCGGCAGTCACCCTCGGCGGTGGCTCACTCGTCGGCGCGCTCTACCTCGGCATCATTGGCGGATATGAATTCCTCTGGCTGCAGCCACTGGCGATGCTGTGCGGCATCATCATGCTAGCAGCCATTTCCTACGTCACGCTCTCATGCGAAGAACGCCCGTTCCGAGTCATGCAAAAAAAGGTCTCTCCGACCCTCGCTTGGAGTTGGTTGATCGCAACCGTGATTGCCGACACCGTATTCTGCGCCGCCCAGTTCTCACTTGGGCGAGGTGCGTTAGAAGACAATCTGGGATTCACGCCCGGGCCCTATGTGATCACTGGTTCTTTATTCGTCATCGCACTCTCACTGATCGCGATCTCTCAGAAAAACGAACGAGCCTCCCGCTATATCGATAATCTACTCAAGGGTCTGGTCGCGGTCATCGTGCTCGCCTTCATGGCGGTCGTCGTTACCCTGATTAAGAATGGCGCGGTCTCGTGGGGCAGCCTATTTGCCGGCCTGATCCCTGATTTCTCAGCGCTGTTCAGGCCGACCGATCAAATCGCTGCCGCCATCGCCACGACAGGCGAACATGCCGCTTACTGGACAGAGTATGTCACCTCTGAGCAAAGGACCAAGATCATTGCTGCCTTCGGCACCGCCGTCGGTATTAACATGACCTTCCTGCTGCCCTACAGTCTCAAGAAAAAAGGCTGGGGCAAACAGCATCGCGAGCTCTCGCGCTTCGACCTCGTATTAGGACTGTTCGTGCCATTCATCTTGGGAGCATCTGCACTCGTCATCGCATCCGCCGCCTCTTTCCACGCCAAATATGCCGATGTGCTAGCCGAAGACGGCACCCCTTTCCCGCAAATGGAAAAAGCCTACTACAAAGTGTTGGATGGCAGCTTAGCCACGCACAACGAGGCATTCATCACACTCGACGACACAGCCAAGAGCGCGACACGTGCGGCCGCTCCCCTAGCAGAGAAACAGCTCGCCGCCATGCTCTCCAACCGCGACTCAGTTAATCTCGCGCAATCCCTCGAGCCCTTTCTCGGCAAACATGCACAGACGATTTTCGGTATCGGTGTGCTGGCCATGGCCATCTCCACGTTGCTCGTGCACATGATGATGAATGGCTACGCGATCAGCGAAGCATTCAACAAAGTCGGCAACGCGAAATACTTCATCATCGGCGCATCGATGCCAGCCATCGCCGGACTGTTTTCACCTTACCTTTGGAGTGGCGGCGCCAAAGCCGCCATGGCAATTCCCGCGTCCGTAATCGCCACCACCCTGCTACCGATTGCGTATCTCGCCTTCCTACTCCTGATGAACTCCAAGTCAGCACTGGGCGATAACTTACCCAAGAACCGCATCCTCATCAACGCACTCATGGCCATCGCCGCTGGCGTCGCGACATTCGCGTCGGTCTGGGCACTCTGCAACAAGGGCACTCCGGGCATGATCGGCATCGCAGGCCTAGTGATTCTCGCAGTCATCGGACTCCGTGGATTCGCCGCAAGAAACAAACAAGCAGCACACTAATATTTAATATGAACTTCGGAATTATCGGAACAGGAATGATCGGCGGCTTTCACGCCAAAGCAATTGCAGCCATGACAGGCGGCGAACTCATCGGCGCGGCGGATCGCGTGCTCGAACGCACACAAGCGTTCGCGGAGCAATACGGCACAAAGGCCTACGACTCAGTCGACGCCATGCTGGCCGATCCAGAGATCGACATCGTCACCATCGGCACACCTTCGGGCGCGCACTTCGATCCCGCCATGGCCGCAATTGAAGCAGGCAAACACGTCGTCATCGAGAAGCCACTGGAAGTCACCACCGAGCGCATCGACCAAATGGTCGCAGCCGCCAAGGCCAAAGGCGTCACCATCGCCGCCGTGCTCAACCGCCGCTTCCACCCGGGGATGGATGCTTTCAAGCAGGCCGCCGATGCAGGACGTTTTGGTAAACTCACATCCGCATCCGCCTATGTAAAATGGTATCGCGATCAAGCCTACTATGACTCCGCTGGATGGCGTGGCACTTGGGCGCTCGACGGCGGCGGTGCATTGATGAATCAATCGATCCACACAATTGATGCACTGCTCTACCTCGCTGGCCCCGTGAAGTCTGTGCAGGCCAACACCGCCTGCCTCGCCCACACCGACATCGAAGTCGAAGACATCGCCGTCGCCATCGTCGAATTTGAGAACGGCGCGCGTGGTATCATCGAAGGCAGCACCTGCTCGTGGTCCAAAAACGGCCACCCTGCCCGTGTGCAACTCGCTGGCACCGAAGGCTCCGTGTTCCTCGCCGACGAAGCATTCGAAACCTGGGACTTCATGAACGAGACCGACGAGGATGAAGCCATCCGTGCACAGTTTATGCAAGGCGCCGACGCTGGCCTCGGCGCGAACGATCCAACTGCGATCAACTTCTACCAACACCAGCGCAACTTCGAAGAGATCGTCAACGCTATCGAAGAAGGCCGCGAACCCACAACAGGAGCGAGCGAAGCGCGTAAGAGCGTCGAACTCATTCAAGCCATCTACAAGTCCGCGCAAAACAACGGCGCCAAGGTCGAACTCAGCTAAAGTGACTACGGAGGATTAGGATTAAGATTAAGATTAAGATTAAAAAGACAGCACCTTCATACCTTGTTCATTCACTTGCCCAACGGGCACCCAGTTCACTCACCCCTGCGGGGCCAACTCGGCAGACCTCGCAGACCATCTACGCGCTACTCGCGCTTCGTCCCACTTTATTATGCAACTCTCAGGATTTACCGACGAGGCCGGACAAGGCCTCGCAACTCAAATCAAGGCCACGAAAGCACTCGGTTGGACGCACCTCTCTGCGCGCAGTATCGACGGCCAGAACATCCACGACCTGTCTGAGGATGACTTTAACGCCGCCGCCGACCAACTCGACGCCGCTGGCATCCAGGTGATCGAATTCGGCTCACTGATTGGCAGTTGGTCAAAACCGATCGAATCAGACTTCGCGATTACACTCGCCGAAATCGAGCGCGCCATCCCACGCATGCAGCGCCTCGGCACTAAGCTGATCCGCGTCATGTCCTACGCGCAAAAGCCATGGGGCGAGGATCAGTTCGAGGCCGAACGCTTTCGCCGCTTGCGCGAGATCGTTACGCGCTTCGCCGACGCGGGCCTGCAAACCGTTCACGAAAATTGTATGAACTGGGGCGGGTTCTCCGCAGAGCATACACTCCGCCTCATCGAGGAAGTTCCCGGTTTGAAACTCGTGTTCGACACCGGCAATCCCGTCTTCCAACGCGACCGCTCAAAATCTGCGCCTTACCCCTGGCAGGATGCCCTCGAATTTTACCAAGCCGTCAAAGCACACGTCGTGCACGTCCACATCAAAGACTGCCTGAATCCCCCCGAAGGCAGCGACGAACCCGAGCGCTACACGTTTCCTGGTGAAGGCCAATGTCGCCTAGCCGAAATCCTAGCCGCGCTCCAGGCCGACGGATACGCTGGCGCCTACGCCATCGAGCCGCACGTCGCGACTGTCTTTCACGCAACGGACGGTGAAGCCATCGACGAGGAACAATGCTACAGCAGCTATGTCGACTATGGTCGTGCCTTTGAGCAGCAGCTAGTAAATACCCGTAGCATATAGCTTTAACAAACGTGGGGCGTGCTGGCAATGGCTCGAAGACACTGAACATTTGCTAAAGCTGCACGCTACGAAAAAGAACTCTATAAATAAAATACACCTCAACTCAGATGCTGAAAGCACTCCCTATCCTCTCCTTAGGCTTAATTAGCCTCACCTCCGTTGCAGCCCAACAGCCCAACGTGCTGCTCATCTGTATCGATGATCTGCGCCCAGAACTCAAGTGCTTTGGAGCCGACTATATTCATTCGCCAAACATCGACAGAATCGCAGCCCAAGGCCGCGCATTTAACCAGCACTATACCAACGCTCCGACTTGTGGCGCCTCACGCTACACACTGCTCACAGGGCGTTACGGATCGGCCGGCAACAACGCACTATTCCAGCGTGCGAAAGATCTGAAGAAATCGTCAAACAGCATCAGCCCAAGCATGCCCGAGTGGTTTCGCCAACATGGCTATACCACGGTATCGGTCGGCAAAGTATCCCACCATCCGGGTGGACGCGGTGGAGCGAATTGGGACGATGCCACACAAATCGAGATGCCAGGCGCGTGGGATCGCCATCTAATGCCCTCCGGCGCATGGCAGCATCCACGCGGAATCATGCATGGACTCGCCAACGGCAACATACGCGAGAAATCAAACGAGCATGATTTGCTCGAAGCCTTCGATGGCGACGACTCCAGCTACCCAGACGGACTGATTACCACAGAGGCACTTGAACAGCTCAGCCAATTAGCCGAAGCTAACAAACCTTTCTTCTTAGCAGTCGGCCTAATCCGCCCGCACCTACCGTTCGGTGCCCCCAAAAAGTATCTCGATCTCTATAAGGACGTCGAACTCCCGCCGATTCCACATCCACAAAAGCCTAGCCATAAAACCACCTGGCACGGCTCCGGTGAGTTTATGCAATACAACAATTGGCAGCGAGATCCACGCACAGATCCCGAATTCGCCGATAATGTGCGGCGTCACTACGCAGCCTGTGTCAGCTATGCCGACGCACAGGTGGGCAAGCTGCTTGAGCAACTGGAAAGCACAGGCCAGGCCGACAACACCATCATTCTAGTCTGGGGCGATCATGGTTGGCATTTGGGCGAACATTCCGTCTGGGGAAAACACACGCTGTTTGAAGAGTCCCTGCATTCGCCGCTGATTGTTTATACCCCCGACATGCCGCAACCCGGCCAGCAGTCAGCTGCAATCGTTGAGACAGTCGACATTTTTCCGACACTCTGCGACCTTGCTGCCTTGGACACACCAGCGCTCACCTCAGGCAGTTCCCTACTCCCACAAATCCAAGACCCGCAGTCCGCCGGGCACAGCGCCATCGCCTACACAGGCAGAGCACAAACCATTCGCACAAAGAACTACCGCCTGATCCTACATAAAGATGGCACTACCGAACTCTACGACCACCGCCTGCCCAATGCCGAGACCACCAACTTGAGCACAAACCAACCAGCGACGGTCAAGCAACTCAGCGCAGACCTCAAAGCACGTAGGAAAAAGCCCCAAACACACTAAAATTCTCGAACCAAACGTTGCCGATAGGCAACCGGCGACATGCCATAGAAATCTTTGAATTGGCGACTAAAGAAATAAATATCTCGATAACCCAGTCGGTCTGCAATTTCACCGATTCGCATTTCACTGCTTTCTAAATAACGCCGGGCCTCGATCATTTTACAACTCACCAGAAATTGATTTGGCGGCTTGCCTACATGTTTTGAAAACTCACGGTCGAAATGCGAACGGGACCACCCCAACTGCCGAGCCAACGCATCAATGGATTTAAACGATTCTGGACACGTCCGCATAATTCGAATCGCCTCAGAAACCTTAGGATCCATGAAAGGCTCAGGCGTATCTACCACTCCCGCACAGACACGAGCAATTAACTGATACATCACTCGCTGCAATCGGACATCATCCCCGCGCCGTACTGCCAACCTCATAATCACATCGATTTGGCGCTGAAACAGAGGTAGCGAATCGACCATGCCGCCCATGACTGGAAAGCCATCCATGTCGTCTAACATCGCCGCACCACTGAGCGGTATAAAGTGCGCCGAGAAACGCGTCACTCGTGCCCCAGAAGTATGCGCTGCTGAAATCTGCTGATTTGGTGAAAAAATGAAAAACATGCCCGGCTTCAAGCGAAACGTCTGCCCCTCGGTGCTCAAATAACCCTCACCTCCCAAGCAGCACCAGAAGTTATAATGCGCGTCCCCTTGGGTCTGCCACTCCCAGTGCTCCACTTCGGTGCACAGATACGGAAACCACGGCCGATCCACCAAGTGAATCCCGTCAAAGGGTAAGTCTGCTTCAATAGCTCGCATGAATAAGGAAATAATGCAAATTTACAGTGATTGAATCCATTCACACCCTCAACGCAAGTTGATAAACTACAGGCTATGATTCCTGCTGAATACCTCTCATCCCTCTTTTCACTCGAAGGCAAAGTCGCCGTCGTCATCGGTGGCACAGGCGAACTCTGTGGAGCCATGGCCGAGGGCCTCGCCGCCGCAGGTGCGGAAACCGTGCTGGTCGGGCGTAGCGAAGAAAAGGCCGCGGCACGTCTGGCCAAGATTGAGTCCGCAGGTGGTCGGGCCTACTTCAAAAAAGTCGACGTCAATTCCAAGGCGTCCATTCAGGAATTACTGGGCAACGTCCTAGCGAAGTCAGGGAAGGTCGATATTCTGGTGAACGGCGCAGGGGTGAACTCGCCCACGCCGATCTTCGACATCGAAGAGGACGAGTTTGACAGTATCCTTAACACCAACCTTAAGGCGGTACTCTTTGCCTCGCAGATCTTCGGCAAATATCTGGTCGAGCGTGGCGAAGGTGGCAGCATCATCAACATCGGCTCAATGAGCGGCATCATTCCGCTCTCTCGTGTTTTCACGTATTCGGCGACCAAAGCTGCGGTACATAATCTATCTAAGAATCTGGCACGCGAATGGGCGGAGCAAAAAGTCCGCGTCAACACCATCGTGCCTGGCTTCTTTCCTGCTGAGCAAAACAAAAAAGTGCTCAACCCCGAGCGTATCGCATCGATTATGGGGCACACGCCTGCGAATCGTTTTGGCGAAGCCAGCGAGCTGATCGGAGCGACGCTGCTACTCGCGTCCGATGCGGGCAGCTTCATGAACGGATCCGAAATCGTCGTCGATGGCGGCTATGCATCGATGACTATCTAAATCAGTTATCCAGTTATTTGTTCTTCAGTGATTCGTTTGATTTCCCTCAACCGAAAACCAAACAACTTATTCCCCATGGCATATCTCAACGAAAACTTCCTACTCAACAACAAGACCTCCCAGCGCTTGTTTCATGAGATCGCGGCCAAGCAGCCGATCATGGATTATCACTGCCATCTAGATCCAGCAGCACTGGCCGATAACGTGGGCTTCTCCAATCTCTCGGACATGTGGCTAGGCGGCGACCACTACAAGTGGCGTGCGATGCGTGCCGCTGGCGAGCCGGAAGAGCTGATCACTGGTAAAGATTCGAGTCCGAAAGAGAAGTTCGATGCATGGGCCCGCACTGTGCCGCAAACTGTGCGCAACCCGCTGCACCATTGGACGCATCTAGAATTAAAAAGCTACTTCAAGACAGACCTCATCCTAAGTCCTAAAACAGCAGACGCCATCTGGGAACTCGCCAATGCTCGGATCGCGGAGGCCTCCTTCACCACTCAGAACATCTGCAAAGATTTCGACATCCGAGTCGTCGGCACAACGGACGATCCGATCGACGGTCTGCAGCACCACATCGCCTTCAATAGCAGCGGACACATCACCAAAATGTTCCCGACGTTCCGTCCCGATAAAGGCATGATTACCACGGATGTTAAAGCTTGGAACAGTTGGACGGACCAACTCGCCGCGAGTGCAAGCACCACGCTCAATTCGGCTGCCGACTTCATCTCCACCTTGAAAGCGCGCCATGATTTCTTCCATGAAAACGGTTGCCGCTTATCTGATCACGGACTCGAAAGTTGCCCGTTCTCACCTTGCCGCGACGATCAGGCTGAGGCCATTTTCAAGCAACTTCGTGCGGAGCGAACGCTGACAGCGACCGAAGGCGAACAATGGATGACCTACATCATGCAGCACGTTGCTCGCTGGAACGCAGCTCGCGATTGGACTATGCAGCTACACATCGGGCCGATCCGCAACGCGAACACGCAAATGTTCAAGCGCCTCGGCCCCGACACTGGCTACGACGCCATGCTCGACGAGCCAGTTATCCGTAAATTCGCAGGCTTTCTCGATAGTCTCGCCATCGACGACGCGCTGCCAAAAACGATCTTCTACCACATCAATCCTGCCTACTTCTATTCGCTGGCCACACTCATGGGCAGCTATCAAGACGGCCGCGTCGCAGGTAAAATGCAACTTGGGTCAGGTTGGTGGCACGCCGACACGCTCGATGGCATGCGCACACAGATCGAAGTGCTCTCCAGTGTCGGGCTGCTCTCGAAGTTCGTCGGTATGTTGACTGACTCACGCAGCTTTCTCAGCTTTCCGCGACACGAATATTTCCGTCGATTACTCTGTGGGATTATTGGCAACGATGTCGAAGCAGGCTTAATTCCAGACGACGCCGAACTACTCGACCAACTCGTTGCTGATATCTGCTTTGGCAATGCGCAACGCTACTTTAACTTCCCTGGAGTCTAACACATTATGAAAATCCTACTCACCACCACTTCTTATCAAGACTGCCCCGGTGACCATCACGAACTGCTCGACAGCACAGGCGCCGAAATTGTTCGCGAGCGCGGTCCACTGAGCGAAGCACGCATGCTGGAGCTGGCTGGCGACTTCGATGCGTTCCTTTGTGGCGACGACGAGATCACACAAGCCGTGATCGACAAATCGCTACCAAAGCTAAAAATCATTGCCAAGTATGGCATCGGCGTCGACAAGATCGATGTTGCCTATGCGACTGAGAATAAGATCCCCGTCAGCTTTTGCCCCGGCGTGAATCACACCACGGTTTCGGAGCATGTCTTCATGCTGATCTTGGCACTCAGCAAAAACCTAATGGAGCAAGCCAACACAACTGCCGCGGGCGGTTGGAAGCGTATGACGGGCCACGAAATCATGGGTAAGACCATTGGCATTATTGGACTTGGTCGTATTGGTCGCGAAGTCGCGATCCGCGCCAATGCCTTTGGCATGAAGTGCGTCGGTTACGATCTCTACTGGCCGGAAGAGTTTGCTGAAGAGCAGAACATCGAGCGCGCCAACGGTGTCACGCAATTACTACGCGAATGCGACATCGTCTCGCTGCATACGAATCTCACCAAGCAGACACGCGACATGATTTGCGCCGCCAGCATCAAAAATATGAAAGATGGTGCCATGCTGATTAACTGTGGCCGTGGTGAACTCACCCATGCCGCCGACATCGCAGCAGCGCTCGAAAACGGCAAACTCGGCGGATATGGAACAGACGTGCTCGACCAAGAGCCACCCCCATCTGACCACCCACTTCTCGGCGCCAAAAACTGCATTATCACACCACACGTAGGTTCTCGCACCTTTGAGAGTGTTCAACGCCAAGCAGGCATGGCCACTCAGAATCTGGTCAACCTACTCAAGGGCGAAAAGGCACTCGCACAAGTCAACGATGTCGAGCCACCCGCAGCACTCATTTGACTCCCCCCTTCACATTAAACTGCACTTTTCTTTATGTCTGAACAATTCTACATCGTCCCAGCAGAGCAGCACAATACACTCGTCAAGCACGCGTATCAGCATCGCGGATACACCGCCGACGAAGCCGCGCAAGCCGCACGCTTCTCTACGCTCGCCTCACAGCACGGCATTCGCACGCACAACGCAATCAAGGCACTCCACCTCGATCACTTATTCGGCAGTGCTGCAGGCGGCTGTACACCTGCCGCCGAAATCGAAAAACTGGATTCGCGTTTCCCTGCGAGTCAGGTCTGGAATGCCAACAAGAAACTCGGGCAGGCGACTGCCTACGAGGCCATCGACGAATGCATTGCCCTCGCCGACAAATACGGCATCGCCCAAGTCTCCGTCGACAACGCCTTTCACTATCTCTGGGGCGGCGGCTATGTCATGGAAGCGGCGAAGCGTGGCTACATTGCTTACACCAACTGCACCGCAGCACTCGCAGAAGTGGTGCCATTTCTCGGTAGGTTCCCCACCCTAGGCACCAACCCGCACAGCTGGGCCTTCCCCACTACCGATGCAGTCGGGTTCCCGATCGTGATCGACTGGGCCACCTCCGTCATCGCAATGGGCCGTGTTCAGCAGTTCCAAAGAGAGGGCACGCCACTCCCTGCGCATGCTGCCGTTGATAAGGATGGCAAGATGACCACCGACCCCACTGAAGTTAGCGCACTCATGCCCTTCGGCGCACACAAAGGGTATGGCCTTAGTCTTATTAATGAACTCGTCGGCGGCTTCATCGGCGGCAGTCTGCCAACTCTCCGTAGTCGCAAAATACCAGAAGGCGAAAAGCGCACCCCTGCTTTCTACTTTCAAGTGATCCACCCGGATGCCATTAACGGCGGTGCCTTTGCCAAAGGCCGCAATCAATCTAGCAACGTCAAGGCAGTGATCGAAGACATCCTTGGCCACGGCAACGAAAGTTGCCTCCTCCCAGGGCAACTCGAAGCTCGCTGGGCCGCACGCGTCGATCAAGCCGGCGGCCTATTATTCTCGGCAGCCGAAATTGAAGCCTTCAATGAAATTGCCGAACAATGCAGCGAGACCCCTTGGAACCTCAATTCTTTCAAAGTCGAGTAAACGACCACGGAAAATACGACAGATCTACAAGCACAGTCCACTTTTTAAATTAATAGAACAGTTCAATGACAACAGTCCGACCACACAGCACTTGATCGAAAGCTGGGCCGAAAAGATGTATTTTACTTCACCGCAATGGGGCGACTGAGGCTTAACAGTAGCGGCAGACTGTCCGCTGCCTTACGAAACTGTCAGTCCCTTATTATCTGCGGCAAGGCGATACACACGACTACTCACGCCATTGCCTTCGTAGACCTGCTGCATGGCCGCACCGACACTAAGCGCATTCGCCTCGTCGGTCACACAAACCACGGTCGAACCACTGCCACTAAGCCATCCGGTATAGGCCCCGACATGACAGCCCGCCTCGATACTTTCGTGCCCAAATGGATTGAGTAATTTACGGTATGGCTGGTGAATATAATCATTCACCGCGCCTTTAAGACGTGAGAATTCGCCCGACACGAGCGCTCCGACGATAAATGCCAAACTGTTCGCACTGCGGACGACATCATCAAACGGAATACTATCGGGCAGCACGCGACGAGAGTTCTCGGTGAGCACTTCATAACCCGGCGAGACTGCCATAAACACCAGCGACTCCGGCAAACCGAAGCGCACATGCTCACGATAGGCAAAAGTATCAGGATCTGTGCGTGCGATACAAAAGCCTCCGGCAAATGCAGCACAGGCATTATCAGGCGCATTGTCCAACTGCGCCGTAAGGCGAATCATCGCCTCCATATCCAACGGACTTCCGGTCAACGCATTCAGACCTGCAACGATTCCGGCACGCACCGTCGAGCTGGAACCCAGCCCGCGCGCCTGCGGCACATCGCCCCATATTTCGTAGTCAAAGCCACCGACTTTGATTCCTGTAGAGTCTGCAAATCCCTGCGTAGTTGCCTCGACCATCGCTTGCGTGCCTTCAGCTGCATCGACACCATTAATTGCTGTATCTTCACGCAATGTAATGCGCACAAAATTATAAAGTGTCAGGGCAATACTAAGCGTATCGAAACCAGGGCCACAATTTGAAGTACTGGCCGGAGCCTGAACGAGGACAGATTTTTGAGTCATGAGTAACGCTTGCTATTTATGATAGCGCATTTCGCGCTCGGCCTCACGCATCGAGATCTTCTTCTTCAGCGTTTCGCGCTTATCAAAGAGTTTCTTACCTGTACAGAGTGCGATCTCGATCTTAATCAAGCCGTGCTTCACATACATACGCAGCGGAATAAGTGATTTACCACCAGCATCCATCGCACCGAATAATTTGTGAATCTCACGGCGATGCAGCAGCAACTTACGCTTGCGGCGTGGTGGATGATTTTGGAAATTCCCGAATTTATACTCTCCAATATGAGAGTTGTAGAGCCAACACTGGCCCTTCTCGACTCGGCAAAATCCCTCTGTGATCTGGGCATCGCCGCCCCGAATCGCCTTCACCTCGGTGCCTTTCAGCTCGATGCCTGCTTCAAAACAATCGCCCACAAAATAATTGTGGTGGGCCTTGCCGTTGCGGATTTCCTTAAATCGGTCGTCCGCTGACTTTTGTTTAGCACACACAGTAAAATCTCTCCTCTGATTTAGAGAGACACCCTCAAACAGACATAAAGCGCAAACACACGGACCAACGCTTACGCGCCTTCTCCGTGCGTGTCTTCGTCTAGCTGATAAGTGATCTTCCCCTCCATGACCTCACGTAGCGCAAGATCCTCAGCGGAAAGACGCTCCAGAGACTCAATCAGTGGCTTATAGCCACTTTTCAGTTGTTTCGCACGACGCGAAATAACATTGATCAAAATCATCGGATCGGTAATTACCAATTGTGCGGCCTGTAAATAATCGTCTCTCAAAGTTATAGCTCCTTCTTAGATGTGAATCTGGAAAAGCAGCAAAAAATGACGCACTGCCAAGCATTTGCAATAAAAAAGCAAAATAAGCTGAAACAACTAAAATTCCCATTGACAGGCACCTCTGCCGTTTTACTGTTTGCCGCTTTTCCAAAATCATGAAAACAACTTTAGCTACAACATCTGATCACACCAAAAGCTGGTATGTGGTTGACGCTGCCGAAGAAACACTCGGTCGCATCTCAGTCAAAATCGCCAACGTATTGCGCGGCCGTCACAAGGCTATTTATACGCCGCATGCTGACACTGGCGATTTCGTCGTAGTGATCAACGCTGAGAAAATTAAAGTATCCGGCAAAAAGAACAGCGATAAGAGCTATATGTTCTATTCTGGCTGGATGGGCGGCGAAAGTCACGTAACCATGGCAGAAATGCGCGCCAAGAAACCTGAGTTCATCATCGAACATGCGGTTAAAGGCATGCTGCCTCGCAATATCCTTGGTCGCAAAATGCTCAAGAAGCTTAAAATTCACACTGGCCCAACGCATCCTTACGAAGCGCAACAGCCGAAGCCACTCGTCTAAATTTCAGAATACTTATAATGAGCGAACAAACATTTGTAACCGTCGGCCGCCGTAAAAAAGCGCGCGCACGCGTCCGCCTAACTCGCGGCACTGGTAAGATCGTAGTCAACGGCCAAGAGCCCGCAGACTATTTCAAGACTGAAGATTTCACACGTTCAGCTCTATCACCGCTCACTACAGTTGAGTTGGCTGATCAAGTTGACATTACAGTGAAAGCAGAAGGCGGCGGACTGAATGGTCAAGCGGGTGCAACTCGCCTCGGCATCGCTCGTGCTCTTGAAAAAATGGATAGTGAACTTCGCGTGCCGCTTAAACAAGAAGGCCACATGAAGCGCGACCCACGCTCCCGCGAGCGCAAGAAGTCAGGTCAACCTGGCGCACGTAAGCGCTTCCAGTTCTCGAAACGTTAAACCGCCAAGCGGCAGGACGCATTTTTTGCAAACCCTCCAAAGCCGTTTTACGTGCATTGGGGGGTTTTTTATTTTTACAGATTCCTAATCGCCTTAATCCCCTTCGTCCTTCATTCTACTCTCTAGTCTCACTACCTCACTTTTACTATTATGAATGCAGCAGTCATTGGAGCATCCGGCTATTCCGGAGAAGAACTTGTTCGGCTACTTGCACGTCATCCAGACGTTACATTGGCTGCAGTCACCTCGCGCTCGCTTGCTGGCAAGCCGGTTGCAGATGTCATGCCAGGACTACGGCACTTGGTGGGCGACCTTGAGTTTAGCAATTCAGATCCGGCTGAACTCGCAGCTCGGGACGATTTGGATGTGTTTTTCCTCGCACTGCCACACGGCGTTGCCTCGGAATATGCAGATCCCTTATTCCAAGCAGGTAAAACCGTCATCGACCTGAGCGCTGACTTCCGGCTCGGCTCGGCTGCGCTGTACGAAGACTACTACGGCCAAACGCACCCCGCACCGCATTTACTCGAAGCGGCGCCCTACGTCATCCCCGAACTCGCGGACGAAACATGGAAGAGCGCATCGCTCATCGCCTGCCCAGGTTGCTATCCCACCAGCGTGCAATTGCCCCTCATTCCGCTGCTCAAGGCTGGCATCATTAAGCCGTCTGGTATCGTGATCAACAGCTATAGCGGCGTCAGCGGCGCAGGTCGGAAAGTCGCAGAAGACTTCATCTACTGCGAATGCAACGAGAGTATGAAGGGCTACGGCATGCCCAAGCATCGGCACCTTTCTGAAATCGAAGAGCAACTTGAAAAAGCGGCCTCGGCTGATTGCATCGTGCAATTCAACCCGCACCTCGCACCGATGTCGCGGGGGATTTCCACGACGATTGTGGCCAAAGCTAACGGCTCACTGCAAGATGCCTACTCGACTTGGGATGCCGCCTATGCCGACAAGCCGTTCGTTAGCGTGCTGCCAAGCGGCACGTATCCAGACACCAAGTACGTAACTGGCACCAACCGGGCAGACATCTCTGCGGTATACGATCCACGGACTGACAACTTTGTGATCACTTCAGTCATTGATAATCTACTAAAAGGAGCCAGCGGCCAAGCAGTACAGCTCCTCAACCTAAAGTTCGGTTTCGAAGAAACTGCCGGACTGGTCTAGTTCAGAGGTTAGAGAACAGAAGTCAGAGCAACACATTACCACTTTAATACATTCCCACCTCCCACAATGACTACAGTTGAACTGATTGAAACTTCAGGCGGCATCGCAGACTGCCCCGGCTACAAAACAGCTGGAGTCGGTTGTGACATCCGGGAAACTGGTGACCCGCGGCTCGACCTCGCACTGTTTGTCTCTGAGTCACCCTGTAGCGCAGCTGGCGTGTTTACGCTCAACGATGTCTGCGCCGCGCCGGTGCACATTTGCAAAGCAATCCTGGCCGAGAGCGGTAACAAAGTCGCGGGTTGCGTCATCAACAGCGGCAACGCTAACGCCTGCACCGGCACTCAAGGCATGGTCGACGGCAAAGAGATGAACGCAATTACCCAACTCGCGACAGGCATCAATACTCCCTTCCTCGTCTGTTCCACTGGACGAATCGGTCGGCAATTACCAATGAGCAACATCAAGGCTGGCATCGCCGCCGCCTCCCAGAAGCTCGACACCGAAACGCAATCGTCATTCGATGCTGCTGACGCGATCCTCACCTCCGACACACGGCGGAAGGTAGCCACCGCTCGGTTCAACTACGAGGGCACCACGATCACCGTATCAGGCATGGCCAAAGGCGCTGGGATGATTGAGCCAAACATGGCCACCATGCTGGCGTTCGTTACGACTGATCTCGAAGCCGACAGTGATTTGCTCAAATCCGTCGTCAAGCAAGCCAGCGACCTTACTTTTAATCGCATCTCGATCGACGGCGACATGAGCACCAACGACACCGTGCTCCTATTCGCCAATGGCGCGTGTGGCATCAAAGCCGATACCAGCCCCGAACTGCTCGAAGCCTTCCAACAAGCCGTCTTCCTCGTCTGCGATGATCTAGCCGAAAAAATTGTCGGTGATGGCGAAAAAGTTACGAAGCTCGTCGAGCTTATCGTCGAAGGTTGCCAGACGACAGCCGATGCCGAAAAAATTGCCCGTGCAGTTGGCAACTCGCTGCTAGTTAAGACCTCTTGGTATGGCTCAGACCCGAACTGGGGGCGGCTCGCTGACGCCGCTGGTTATGCACGCGTTGGCCTCAAGGAAGAGTGCTTCGACATCTATTACGACACTGTAGCGGCACTCATCAGCGGCAGACCGCAGGATAGTAACCTTTCAAAGTGGAAAGAAATTGTTTCAAAGAAGCGCTTTCGCATCACACTCAATTTAAATCAAGGCGCAGGCCAATACCGTCTGCTCACTTCCGACCTCAGCGAAGCCTACGTGGACTTTAACAAATCAGAATAATTAAAAATCCACCGAGCAGACACTCACAGGCGCTAGGTTCGCCAGTGTCCACTCGCTGTTAAAAATTCAAACACTCATTGCCAATGACCGATCTCTCACAACTCGACGTCACCACCAAAGCAGCCGTACTGCTTGAAGCGCTCCCTTATATCCAACGATTTCGCGACTCGATCTTTGTCGTAAAATACGGTGGTGCGTTCATGGACGACGCCGACCCAGCAGTGCGGACGCGCGTTGCGACCGACATCGCATTCCTATCAGCGGTGGGCATCAAAGTCGTTGTCGTGCATGGCGGCGGCAAAGCGATTACGCGCGCGCTCGCGGAGTCCAATGTTGAGACGCGCTTCGAGCACGGCCTCCGCGTTACCGACAAAGACTCGGTCAAGATCGTCGAGCACACACTGAACAAAGTGGTCAACCTAGACATCTGTGAGATCCTCCAACAGAAAAGCGCACGGCCGCTCGGCCTTGCTGGCAACGATGTGCTGGTTTGCGACAAGAAGAACGTCGTGGTTGATGGCGAAGCTGTTGACGTTGGCTTTGTCGGTGAGACGCACACGGTTAAAACTAAGATCATCAAGAAGGCGCTCAACGACGGTTACATACCCGTAATTTCACCGATTGCTTGCGACGAGGACGGACAAGTTTACAACACCAATGCCGATGCTGCAGCAGGCAAAGTCGCGGCTGCGCTGCGCGCAAGACGCTTGGTTTACCTCTGCGACGTGCCCGGTCTGATGCGCGACATGAGCGACCCTGAATCACTCATCTCTTCGCTCAAAGCCGACGAAATCGCTGACTTAGTCAAAGACGGCACCATCAGCCAAGGCATGATCCCCAAAACAGACAGCTCCGTTAAAGCGCTGCGTAGTGGCGTGCACCGCGTGCACTTTGTCGATGGTGAAAACCCACACAGCTTACTCCTCGAAATCTTCACCGACAAAGGTGTCGGCACAGAAATTGTTAATGCTTAGACATTCACAATTTCAATAGATAACCTTTAATAGCTAATAACTAATTAGCATGATCATTCAATTTAGCTATAAGCCATTAGCTATTACCCATTATTTATAATGCACCACCCAACACTCATGAAAAACTATGGTCCGCCCGCGTTCGACGCAGTGCGGGGCGAAGGTGTGTATCTGTACGACTCGATCGGTAAGCGTTACCTCGATTTCGGCAGCGGCATCGCCGTGACATCAGTCGGCCACTCACACCCGAAATGGGTTAAGGCCGTGCAAGACCAAGCGGCCACGCTAAGCCACTGCAGCAATCTTTACGGCATCCCTGGCCAACAAAAGCTCGCAGATCGGCTCGTTCAGAAAGCAGGCCCTGGCCGGGTGCTGTTCTGCAATAGTGGCGCCGAATCTAACGACGCACTTATTAAGCTGGCACGGCTGCATGGCCGCAACTTGAGCGGCGGCGAAGAAGCGAAGCGGTATAGCGTAGTCGCAGCCGAAGATGCCTTCCACGGCCGGACTTTTGGCGGTATGGCTGCCACACCTCAAGAGAAAATCCAAGGCGGCTTTCGGCCAATGCTTGCAGGCTTTAAATTTGGCCAGCTCAATAATATCGAAAGTTTCGACAAACTCGTCGACGACACCGTAGCCGCGGTATTTATCGAATCGATACAAGGCGAAGGCGGAATCTTTCCAGCCGAAGACAGCTTCCTACAAGAGCTACGGGCACTCTGCACCGAGCGGGGCGCACTCCTGATGCTGGACGAAGTCCAATGCGGGATCGGCCGGAGCGGGCACTTCTTTGCATTTGAGAAGAGTGGCGTCAAACCCGACGCCATCGGTATGGCCAAGGGTCTCGGCGCTGGCTTCCCCATTGGCGCCATCTGGGCAGCAGAACCTTACGCCGAACTATTCCAGCCCGGCTCACACGGCACTACCTTCGGTGGCAATCCACTCGCCTGTGCCGCAGCCAACGCCACGCTCGACATTATCGAAGAAGACAGTCTACTCGAACATATCACGGCCAACAGCAAGATATGGCACGCAGCATTACAAGGTTTAGTCGAACAGTACCCACAACACATCGCTAGCATGCGGGGAGTCGGTTACATGGTCGGCTTAGCACTCCATGCCGACAGCAGCGCCGTCACCACAGCAGCACGGGACAAAGGTCTGCTCATCGTTCCAGCAGGTCACAACACGATCCGCCTCCTACCCGCACTCACAGCGACCCTTGAAGAACTCGCCGCGGGCACCCGTATCCTCGGCAAAGTCTTCGCTGAACTGAGTGCCTAACTTCTTACTTTCTGTTCCTTCACTTGCCCAAAGGGCACCCAAGTTCAATCACCCCTGCGGGGCCAGCTCAGCAGACTTCGCGGACCATTTCGCGCTTCTCGCGCTTCGTCTACTTTAATACCCTCTAACTTTCACACTTCATACGATGCATCATTTCTTAAAAGTCACCGACTTCACACTCGAACAAGCACAAGCAGTCTTCGCACTCGCCAAAGCATTCAAAGACGACCGGTTCAACACGCCGGCGACATTGAACAAGCAATCTTGGGGCCTACTCTTCTACAAGAGCAGCACACGGACTCGCGTCTCTTTCGAAGTCGGCGTCAACGAGCTCGGCGGCCACCCGATCGTACTCAACTCACAGCAAACACAGCTTGGCCGTGGCGAAACGGTCGAGGACAGCTCCAAAGTATTGTCACGCTACTTGCATGGCCTAGTGATCCGGACTTACGAACACTCGATCATCGAAGAATTTGCTAAGCATTCCAGCATACCTATTATTAATGGTCTGACCGACTTCAACCACCCGTGCCAGCTTTACACCGATATCTTCACTCTGCTTGAACGCTACTCGCCCGACGCCGTCGATATTAATACGCTCAAGGGCAAGAAGGTCGCCTTCCTCGGTGACAGTGCCTGCAATATGGCCAACTCATGGATTCTCACCGCCGCAATGTTTGGCATGGAGATCGTTGTTTCTGGCCCAGCAGGCTACGAGCCGAAGCAAGCCGTCATCGATGCACTCAAAACCGACGGCCTACCAGTCAACTTTACCTACACCGCTGATCCTAAAGAAGCAGTTAAAGATGCCGACGCGATCTACACCGACGTCTGGGTCTCGATGGGCGACGAAGCCAAAGCCGCGCAACGTCTCCAAGAAATGGCGCCGTATCAAGTAAACGCCGAACTCCTCGCGCTTGCCAAGCCCGGCGCCTACTTTATGCATTGCCTCCCGGCCCACGCAGGCGAAGAAGTCAGCCAAGAAGTCCTCGATAGTCCGCAAAGCATTATCTTCGACGAAGCCGAAAACCGCCTACACGCGCAAAAAGCAATCATGGCAAAGCTGGTTGAGCTGAATAGCTAAAGGAGTGTGGCCGACCCGCCCACATTAGCCAACAACGAGGGCGAGTCGCCCTCACTCCACTTCAAAGCGCACTCCACCAACAGGGGTGCATTTTTAGAATCCACGCTTTGCGAAACCTTCGTGCCTGTTGGCGGGCAAGACTCCTGGAATACTCCAAAAATTCAAAATTCAGGGTTGGACGTTCGGCGTTCGGCGTTCAAATTGAGCGCTTACCCGCAGATACTCCCTCTCCGCTACGCTCCGTCGCGCTTTCACCCTCTCACTCTCACTCGGCCGAAGGCCGTCACTTACTCAATGTCCGCTAAATATAACGAAGACAGCATCAAGTCCCTCGACTGGAAAGAACACATCCGCCTGCGCCCAGGCATGTATATCGGCAAGCTCGGTGACGGCTCGTCCTCAGACGACGGCATTTACATTCTCCTCAAGGAGGTGATCGACAATTCGATTGACGAGTTTGTGATGGGCAACGGCAAGGTAATCGAGGTCAATATCGACGGCACCCACGTCGCCGTGCGCGACTACGGCCGCGGCATCCCACTCGGCAAACTCAAGGACTGCGCATCGAAAATCAATACGGGCGCGAAATACGACTCCGAGGCGTTCAAGAAGTCGGTTGGCCTCAACGGTGTCGGCATCAAGGCGGTCAACGCCCTCTCCTCCGAATTTCAAGTGCAGGCCTACCGCGAAGGCGTGACCCGCTCGGTCACTTTTTCCCAGGGCGAAGTCCTGAGCGAGGACAAGAAAGACAAATCAGCCAAGGGAGCGGAAAACGGCACGGCGCTGCGTTTCGATCCAGACCCTGAGATCTTTGGCGCCATCCGCTTTCGCGACGACTACGTCGAAGACATGCTCTGGAACTATGCCTACCTGAATCGCGGCCTGACCATCGTCTACAACGGCAAAAAATTTAAATCTGAACACGGCCTCAAAGACCTGCTCAAAAATAAGCTGGATGGCGAACCGATGTACCCGATCATTCACTTGAGCGATGCCGACATCGAAGTCGCCTTCACGCACAACGACTCTTACGGCGAAGACTACTACTCTTTCGTCAACGGCCAGCACACCACCATGGGCGGCACCCACCTTTCAGCCTTCCGCGAAGCACTGGCCAAGACCATCAAGGATTTCTTCAAGAAGGACTTCGACGCCGTCGACATCCGCACCTCGATCTGTGCCGCCGTAGCGATCAAGGTCGAAGAGCCCGTGTTCGAGTCGCAGACCAAGACCAAGCTTGGCTCGCAGGAAATGGGACCGAAAGGCCCTACTGTCCGCACCTTTTTGATCAACTATATCAAGCAAGCGCTGGACAACTACCTGCACCGCAATCCGGAAACGGCCGATATTCTGGTCAAGAAAATCCAAGAGTCCGAGCGCAACCGCAAGGAGCTCAAAGGAATTCAGAAGCTTGCCAAAGACCGTGCCCGCAAGAACAAGGTGCACAATAAGAAGCTGCGCGATTGCCGCGTTCACCTAGGCACCAAAAAGGATCGCCGCCTCGAATCCACCCTCTTCATTACCGAGGGCGATTCCGCATCCGGCTCGATCACCAAGGCACGCGATGTGAACACACAGGCAGTCTTTTCGCTCAAGGGTAAGCCGCTGAACTCGTTCGGATTGACCAAGAAAGTCGTCTACGAGAATGAGGAGTTCAACCTATTGCAAGACGCGCTCAACATCGAGAACGGCCTCGAAGATCTACGCTACAACAATGTTGTAATCGCGACCGATGCCGACGTCGACGGCATGCACATTCGCCTGCTGCTGATCACTTTCTTCCTGCAATTCTTCCCAGAGTTGATCAAGCAAGGGCATCTGCACATTTTGCAAACCCCGCTGTTCCGTGTGCGCAACAAAAAAATCACCCGCTATTGCTACAGCGATGAAGAGCGCCGCGCCGCGATGGAGGAATGCAAGCCCAAGCCAGAGATCACTCGCTTCAAAGGTCTGGGTGAAATATCGCCCGACGAGTTTGGCCACTTCATTGGCAAGAACATCCGCCTCGATCCCGTCATCATCGGCAAGGGAATGACGATTAAAGACATGCTCACTTTCTATATGGGCAAAAATACACCTGATCGGCAGACCTTTATCATCGA
>JAFMHF010000024.1 GCA_017854655.1 Puniceicoccaceae bacterium
CATAACAATACACGTGTAAACCCTTGTCAATAATGACCTGTATAATCCCAATTTGCCGAATACTCTCCTATGTCTGCCTAGCCAGCCTCACCTGCGCATCGGCAGCCGTTGTGCCTGGATTTAAAAAGTATGATCGCGTCGCGTTCATCGGCGACTCGATCACGCATGGCGGCCGTTACCACGCCGACGTTTACCTTTTTTACGCGACACGTTTCCCCAGCCAACCATTTACTGCCTACAATTGTGGCATCTCGGGTGACACCGCGCCTGGCACTAACCTGCGCTTTGAAGACGACATCGCCCCTCACCGCCCGACTGCGGCGACTATCATGCTCGGCATGAACGACGCAGCGGGATACGTTTTTGAAGCTGCACGTCCGCTGCACGCTAAAATCAGTGGACAGGCAAATTCGTATGACAGCTATACCAAGGCAATGGATCAACTGGCCGCGTCCTTAGATGCGATCGACTGCCGCATCATTTTCATAAAACCATCGATCTACGATCAGACCGCTGAACTCGACAAGGAAAATCTTATCGGCAAAAATGATCAACTCGGCCGATTTTCGCATTACATCGATTCACTCGCCTCCAAATACCAAGCTGAGGTCATCGACTTTCATACACCGATGGGAGTCATCAACCACAGCTTACAAGCAATTGACCCCAGTACGACTATAGTGGGCGAAGACCGTGTCCATCCCGGCGTGCCTGGACATCTTGTGATGGCCTATCATTTTCTTAAGTCACAAAATATGCCGCCATATGTGTCCGCGATTCAAATCGACGCTGCGAGTGACGGCAAAGTCCTACAGCTTATCAATTGCGAGCTCACCGGCAAACTCACAGTCACACCGAAATCAGTGCGCTTCACTGCGACCGAGAATGCCCTGCCCTTCCCATTAAACATGGCACAAGTAAAAGCCCTAGACTGGGTGCCTTTTCAACATGACTTAAATCGCCAAGTGCTCGCGGTCGATAATCTAGCACACGGCGACTACGCATTAAGCATCGATAATATAATGGTCGGTCGATACTCGTCCGAAGAACTGAAAGTAGGCATTGACCTCAGTGCCAACAGTGCCACTCCGCAATACCAGCAATCACTCAAAGTCAAAGCGCTGCAAGACAAGCAACTCAAAGCGACCAGCCAACTGCGCACGATCGCCCTAGTGCGCCACAGCATGGTTCGTAAATTAAATCCCTCAGTCGATGAGTCTGACCCCACTGCACTTAGCGCCGCGCTCTTCGCACAGCTGCAGCAATCAAACGGTCAACCTTGGTATGGCTTCTTAAAGCAGCAGGTCGAAGCTTTCCTTGAAGCAGTTCCGCAAGAGGCCGAGTACAAACAGCAAGAACTCAACTGGATGCGTGAAATGTGGCTGATCAATCAACCCACGCCACATAATTGGCAGTTAAACAAAATCGACTAGTCTGCCCACTGTATTTTGATGGGTGTACTACTTGATCGTGTCAAAATCAGTAACCTTCACTGAATTAATAATGATGCAGCCGCTGACTACTTATATGAACCAGTCGTTCGGTGTGTAGATGACTTAAATCACCGCACTCACCTTGATGCAGTTGATCACACTCAAAATTTAATAAAGTTCGCTGTTACCCTACAAATTTGCTGCTCCAGCAAAAACAATTTTAACCATATCTGGAAGTTCCGTTTGCATCGCTGCCGGCACCTCCACGCGCAGCGCACTGTCGCGAAATTCATAGTCCAACGTTTCGCCGCTGCGCAATAAAGTGACCGATTTCGGCGCGGCGACATCGGTAATGAAAACCGCGCCCCGTGCGTCTGGCATCGCATACCAGTTGTTGCCTTTTTTAGTGGTGAAGTTCTGCGTCTGGTCGAGCGTCGGTAGCGGCGCGTCTAAATCCACCGCATAAATCGCCTCACGTGAGTGTTGCATCCATTCGCCCATCTCGTCGCACACATCGTAGAACCAGTCCATCATTTCACCGTTCGGTCGCGGCGTGATATTGACCAGCAAATTGCCGCCCAGCGAACGGCAGCGCACCAGTTCGGACAGAAACTTGTTGGTGTTCCAATGGTTGGTTTCGTTGATCGCGCCGTAGTGCCAATTCGGTGTATTAGTGTTCTCGGTCTTGATACAAAGCTCCCACCACCAACCCGCTTCGTTGGTCACTTTAACGTTTTCACTCGTTCCGTGATGCATCCCTTCCGGCGTCGCTATCAGCCCGCGGGCCACGAAGATATCTGGCTGTAACTCGGCCAGCGCTTCAGGGGTCATAATCGAATTACCGTCCCACCACATCATGTCAATGGGGCCGTAGTTGGTCATCAACTCGCGCACCTGCTCGGTCGACTGTGCTTGCTCGCGAAGGTCACCGTCGCCAGGCAGTGGCGGATCATAGCCCATGACCGCAGCGAGTGGCGGGACAAGTTCGACCTTTTCATGCTTGTAGTTATAGCCTTGGGGCGGCCAGGAAAAGTCCTTGTTCTTATAATCGAAATGCCAATTGGGACCAGAATAATAAAACCCGATTCGTATGTCGTTGTTACGGCAAGCTTCAACATAGTCTTTGACCAAATCGCGGCCGTTCATTTTATCGCCGGTATCCCAGTCGCCCTGCTCGCTCGGCCACAGCCCGTAGCCATCGTGATGACGCGTAGTTAATACCGCATAGCCAAATCCAGCCTTGGAGGCCGCTGCCATCCACTTGTCAGGATCATAGCTTGCTGGGTTCCAAGTATCGGCGACGCTAAACATTTCCTCCGGCGTTCGCAGCATGCCGCTCTCTTGGTTACGATGCTTCGAGTAAACCATCGCCCAAGCGTCGCCCGTATTCGGCGCTACACTCGCCAGCCCCCAATGCAAAAATAGGCCGAATCCAGACTGACGAAACCACTCCCACTCCGGGTGCGCGTCGGCATCGATCACCGTGCGAGCCCGCAGCTTGAAGTGTAAGTTATCCTTGGCCCAGAGCTGCAACTCTTGCGGCGAACGACTCACCCACGGCTGCTCCTCAAGCTGTTGATGTTGTTGCTTTGCCAGCGCAAACGGATCTTCCGCCAGCGTCGGTTCCTCCGCGCGCAGCGGACTGATTGCGCTCACCAGTGTGGCTGCTAAGGCCAACCATTTGCAGTGATCATTTGTTCTAAACATAATTACTTAAATTTATTATTTCGACGATGACTCAAGTTCTGGGCGCCACTCGGGAATGCCCTTTTCTTGCAGTTGTTGGTTGTAACGAATGGTTAACGGCTGCTCTGCAGATTCGACCCAAGCAAGGTCTTCATTGACCAGCAACGGCGGCAATGAGTCCCACCACTGATCAAAAGCCGTGCTCAACTCCTGCAGCACTTCTGGATATTGTGCAGCGACGTTGTTACTTTCACCTGGGTCAGCGGAAATGTCGGAAAGCTGAGTCTGCACCTTCCCCTTGTGCAAGGTATAGACGAGGCGCCAGCGTTGCGTGCGCACGCCTGCACCATGATACTTATTGGCTTCCCGATCTTGTTTATTCCACCGAGCATCGTCCCAGCGGCCGATATGCATAAACAGCTTGCGATCCGGCCACTCGGCCTGCGGGTCTTGCAGCAACGGCAGCAGCGAGCGACCACCTGGCGGCAATTTACTGTCGGGAATCTTTGCGCCAGCAAGTTCACAGAAGGTACGATACAAATCCACATGCGCGGTCAGCGCTGGAATGTCGACACCTTCGCCAAGCACGCCCTGCCATTGCCAGAATGCGGGCACATGCGTGCCGCCTTCCCAAGTGGAATTCTTGCCACCTCTGAGACCGGCATTGTGCGGCACGATGCGTTGCTCGCCTTGTTGAATGCGGGGCATGGCCATACCGTTGTCCGTCATGAAAATCACCAGCGTATTGTCGAGTGCCTGCCACGCTGCCAACTGCTCCATCATTCGACCAAAGTTATCGTCAATATTTTCGATCATCCCATACCGTCCGGCGGTTTTTTCGTCGTAGCCTAGCTCCAGAAAGCGTTTTTGATACGACTCCGGTGCGATGAAAGGTCCGTGCGGTGCGTTCAAAGAAATGTAGGCAAAGTATGGCGCATCCTCCTCTGATTCCTGCTCATGGATCCACGCCAACGCAGCTTCGAAAAAGATATCGGTGCAGAAGCCTTGGGTGCGCACGATGCTATCGTTGTGCAGCAATACATTGTCAAAATAGGTGTTCTCAGTATTCGGTTCAAAATCGCCGTAAATATACTGGCCGATGCCGCCCGCACCGTGCATCAGCACCTGATCAAAGCCGCGGTTCTGCGGTAGATACGCATCCTCGTCGCCGAGGTGCCACTTGCCGAACAGTCCGGTGTGGTAGCCTGCGGACTGCAACGCTTGCGGAAAGGTGACCACAGCCAATGCCATGCGCTCGCGTTGCAACACCGTGTGTGTGACCCCGACCTCGAAAGGACGGCGCCCACTCATCAGCGCGGCCCGCGTTGGTGCGCAAGTCGGGCTAACATGGAAATCGGCAAAGCGAGTGGATTGCTGATAAAACCGGTCGATGTGTGGCGTACGTACGATCGGGTTCCCCATACAGGACAGATCACCCATGCCCTGGTCGTCGGTCATCACCAAAATAATATTGGGGCGGCTACCGGCCAGCGCCTGCTCCTCCGCACTCAGTGGAGACAGCAATTGCACACAGAGGGCGGCAAGCATCAGTCCATTAAAAAATAATTTTATCTGCATAAATCTCCTTTATTACTGCCGTAGTTGGCGCTCGATTTTCGCCCGATGAGTTTGTGGTCAGAGCCTAGTCGCTACTTTTTAGCGGAACGGCACTGTTCACACTCATTTAAACTGTAGCTCTGCAAATGGGATCGTGTGTTGTAGAGCGGTTTTTCCGTCTTGATCAATCACTCGAAGCACAACCTGTTGTGCGTTCCAATCGATATCGATGACACCCGCATTGAGTTGCGCAAAGGACTTGCCGACTCGAATTGAGTTCTTTGCCTTGGCCCAATTGCGATTCGCGTGCGTCATGCCACTGCTAGTCAAATCGTAGAGCGGGTAGCCGCCGATATCGACTTTAGACAATTCTGCAAAGTGAACGTCTCCCGATATCACCATCGTCTGCTTGGCATTGGATTCTTTCAGTAGGCGGAACAGGCGCTGCTGCTCGTGCGGCACATTGCCCCAATTTTCCATGCCTTTTTCCACCGAAAGCATCTGAATGCTACTAGCGATGATGCGGAAGTCCGCCGGCACCTGAAGTTGTTGCTCGAGCCACTGCCACTGTGCCTCGCCAAGCAGGGTCAGGCTGGTGTCTTGGGTCGGTTGATACCAGCCGACTATATCTTTAGGTTTTTCGCCCTCCTCATACCTTGCCTTCGGTAATTCATCGCGAAAGTAACGGGTGTCTAACAAGATGATCTGGCAGGTTTCCCCTGCAGTGCCGAAGGTGTGCGCACTGTAGATTCCGGGACGTTGACGACGAATCGAGTCCTGCGGCTCTTTGTAAAAATCGAGGAATATTTGTTCGGACTCTTTTCGCATCGGGTAATTATTGCCGCCGTCATTAGTGCCGAAGTCGTGATCGTCCCATGTCGCGAGCACTTGGCTAGTCGCTTGTAATTTTTGATAGCCTGCACCCGCGCCAAACTTGGCGTATTTTGCCTGCAGGACTTTCATGTCCTGAGTATCGCCATAAATATTGTCACCTAAAAAGATAAAGACATCGGGTTGCTCGCCAAGAATGGCTGGATACATGCCAACCGGGTCTATCCTTGGATTGTTGCACGCACCAAAGGCGATACGAGCAATGGACCCATCGCTATGATTTTCACTGCGAATACGATCAGCACTGTTCGGCGATACGCAAGCCGTCATCGCAAGACCACACAAGCCGAGGACAGTCATTCTTAATATATAATTCATCATTATTTATGACCAGTCTTTAAGCGTTTAAGCGAGTTTTATCGAGCGGAATCTTGAGTGACGGCTGGAGCGGACCCCTTCGCCCAGGGGAAACTGACCGCCTGCAGCCAGTGCCGGGCGATGAGCTGGTGGCCCTGCGGCAAGGGATGAATCCCGTCCCACAACCAGTAGTCAGGAGAGACCGATTGTGCCGCGGTATCGAACAGATCCTGCGTCCGGATATGTACGGCGCTAAATTCGATGGCCAGTTTGGCCACAATGGCACCCAATTGGTCGGTTGCAGAGCGACGCGCATTCCAGATCTGAGCGTTTGTAAACCGACCCGATTTCAGCACGAAGGGATCCAATAGGACAATTTTCAGGTTGGGGTTTGCTTGGCGACTGGCGGAGAGAATCGCGCGGTAATCGGCTTCAAATGCATCGGGCTGGACCTGTTTGCCGACATCATTGGTACCGATCAAAATGGTCAACACATCCGGCCGCAGTGCAATCGCATCTGCTTGCCAACGTGCCTTCAACTGCGCGACCGTGTTACCACTGATGCCACGGTTGTAAAAGTCCAACTGCGCCTCGGGCATTTCCATGCCAAGGCGACCGGCCAGCATAAACACGAAGCTGTGGCCGAGATAGTGATTGCGGTCTTTTTCATTACGTCCCCGGTTCATATCGGTGATCGAGTCGCCGATGAACAACAAACGGGCTCCCATCTTGAAGGCAGGGATCTGTTTGTTGTGGGCGCTGATATCAAATTTGGCCGACTCATTTTCAGGGGCGGGTCCGGTCAGCGTTTCGATCCGAGCGGCGCGCCACACTTCTTCGCTCATGGCGGTCAAAGCGGTGAATATTGAAATAGCCCAAATCAATAACTGTTTTTTCATACTCACTTGTTAGTTAAAATCCTTGGCAGTCAGAGTCTTGGTTTTACCTGGCTTGAGCTTCAGCACTTGGGTCTTGTTGTTGTAAACCACCCGCACCTCGCCAGTGCTTTGTTTGCCGGCATGCACGACGGCTTCGTCCAGCGCACCGTCCTTCCAACTGATATCCACGGTGTAGTTGCCGCGGGCGCGCAGGCCGGTGATCTGCCCGGCCGGCCATTGGGTCGGCAAGGCAGGCAACAGCTTTATTTCATCATTGTGGCTGTGTAGCAGCATCTCCGCCACGGCGGCGGTAGAGCCGAAGTTGCCGTCGATCTGGAACGGCGGATGCGCATCCCACAGGTTATCGAGCGTGGATTTCACGAGAATGGCATGCAGGTTATCGTAAGCGCGTTGACCGTCGGAAAAGCGGGCAAACATACCGATCGTCCAGGCACGGCTCCAACCGGTACCGGCACCCCCTGCGGCCAAGCGGCCTTCAATCGACTTGATCACCGCAGAGCGCATTGCTGGGTCATCGTCCAAATCGATCTGGTTGCCGGGATAGGCTCCGATCACATGCGAGATATGACGATGCCCCGGCCGCGCTTCATTGAACGGCTCCCGCCACTCCATCAGACGCCCATCTTCGGCGATTTGCGGACGATATACTTTGGGCAACAAACCACGGATTTTTTTGACAAACGGATCGTTCTGTTTACCCAGTGCCTCGGCGGCTTCGAGATAATCGCTGAAGACCTGCAGGATCATGAATTGATCAAAGCTATTGCCTGCCGAAATCGCAGCATCCTGCGACTTCCCTGCTGCATTCTGATAGGCAAACATATTTTCTGGCGAGGCAGCTGGCCGCGCCATCAGCGTGCCGTCTGGCCCGGGGATCAGCCAGGAGTCCGCGAATTCGACGGATGCGGTGAGGATATCCCAGTTGTCCGCAAGGATCTTGGGATCGCGGTTAAAACGATAGTGTTCGAGAATGTGGAACGTCAGCCATTGACCGCCAAAGAAGGAACCAGCCCACAAGGGGCTTTTTCCCATTAGGCGCGCATTGCCCCAAACATCGGTGGAATGCCCCATGCACCAGCCCTTCATACCAAGACGGCGTGCCATCTCTTTGCCAGGAGCTTGGTAGGAGCGGATCAAGTCGAAAAACGGCCCGTGCATTTCGGCAAGTCCCGTGGTTTCGGCCGGCCAGTAGTTCATCTGAATATTAATATTTAAGTGATAGTCCGAGCCCCACGGCGCTTTCGGATAGGGATTCCAAAGCCCCTGCAAATTGGCGGGCAGACAGCCCGGACGCGAGGAGGCGATCAGCAAATAACGACCGTACTGAAAATAGGTCTCGATCAAATCGGGGTCATCGTGCGCCCCACTCTTAATCCGATCCAGACGCAAACGGGTCGGCAATGCGCGAACCGCATCCGCAGTCGTACCAAAGTCTGAAGCGACGCGATTGAAATAGTTCTGATGGTCTGCAATGGCGGCCTGCTTGACTTGGTTCAAAGACTTGCCATTCAGCGCCTCCAGATCAGCCAGCGCCTTTTGTTGCCAACCATCCGCAAGCTTTGTTGCAGGCTCAATCCGGTTAAAATCGGTAGCAGCAGAGAAATAGAGCGTAACCGATTCAGTCTGCTTGAGTTCAAGCGCATCGCCTGCAGCTGAAACAGTGCCGGTGGCCTGCGCCACGCGCACACGTCCAGTAAAACGGGTGCCTGCGGCACCAGTTGCCTGACCGGTTTTAACCAGATCGGTTCCGTCAACTGTGGCACCATCCATCGCAATAGCCAAATCCAACGGCTGGTCGGATTGAATAGTGACCGCAATTACGTCATCGGGCGTGCTAGCAAATACCTCCTGCGTGATCGTTGAACCATCTTCGAGCGAGTAGACTGTCCGGGCGACACCTGTGTTGAGATCCAGCGAACGAACCGTGCGTTGAAGCGCAACCGTGTTGCGATACTCAAGGTTCAACCAACCGAGCAACTGATAACTATAAGGACTCTTTGCCCCGCTACCGCTTCCAGAAAGATGCGTTTCAAAATAGCCATCCGCACCAGCATAATCCCCCGCGGCTTCCAACTCCCGCACTTTCTCTAGGTGCGGCAAAAGATCGTCCGCCATGTACATTGGCCCATCATTGCGCCAGATGGTTTCTTCGTTGATGAGAATTCGCTCTTGCGGGAAAGCCGCGAAAGTCATGGCACCCAGACGGCCGTTACCGACTGGATAGGCGACTTCAAAATCGTAGGCCGTGAGGTCGTCCCAGATCACCAGCTCACCCTCTGGGCCCGTAGCAGGTTCAGGAAGTGCGGGTGCTTGCTTGCCGCAGGTTGAGAGCTGTGCGGCAATGATCTGTGCCATTTTGGCAGCACCGGCAGCGTTCGGATGCACCTTGTCGGGGAACAGCGCGGCATCCCCTGTTAGCGGCGTGTGCAAGTCGATCACTGGAGCGCCAGCCTTGCGGGCGATGTATTCAACGCGCGGATTGATGTCTTCCCGCACGACGCTGTCTTTAATGCCCCACTGCTCTGGGAACACGGGAACCGCTTTGCAGAGCCACACCACTGGTTGGCTTTCCAGCTTACGGAAGCTGTCTATCATGCGCAGATAGTCGCCGATGAAAGCGTTTTTCTGGCGCCAGTTGTTCGGCTTGCTGTCGTTGGTGCCGAGCTTGATGATGACCACATCCGGCTGAAACGCCAACGCCGCTTTATATTGGCCAGAGTTCACGTATGGGTGATCGCCCTTTTTCAACAGAGTGTGTCCATTCACGCCGAAATTTCGGACCTCCCAGCCCTCGCCGAGCAACTTGCCGAGTTGCGCCGGATAACTGTTGTGGTCGCGATCCTTAATCCCAGCTCCAAACGTAATGCTGTCACCGATACAAGCGACCTTGATCTTCGCCGTGTCAGCGGCATTCACTCCCACTGCGACAGATCCTGCAATCGCAGCATACAAGCAAAGCGTTTTCCAGATGTTATTCTGTATTTTCATGCTAGGTTTCTTTTTTTATATGACGGGAAATATCGATTACCTAAACCGACGCATGCTTAACTGAGAAATAAGTTACTAACGCTTCCTGCTATAAGTGCCTACCACTGACTGCTCCGGCAAGGCGCGCTGGATAACACTCGCTACTGGTTGCGCGAGCTGGGCACTGCCCTCCTTTTTATAGTGCACGTCACCCAGACGCGAGAAGAGCTGCGGTGGAAAGGACGCCGTCAGCGCGTGGAGGTCGTTGATCGCGACGCCGTGTTTGAGCATGATCGCTTTGGCGACGGCGTTGTACTTGAGCTCGTCGCCAACGCGGCGGCCGGCTTCGCCTTGCGGCACCAGTGTGGTCGAAGCCCAGATCAGTGTGGCGTCGGTTTGCAGCAATTGCAGCACTAGTGCCTGCAGGTTTTTTCCATACTGCTCCAACGGCACCGCAACACTGCCATTCACCTTATCGCGCTTGCCATAGACTTTCGACTCGGGATGCCAGTAACAAAGATCGTGCAGGCCCCAATTGAAATGGATCACATCCCACTGCGTGTCTCCCAGCCAAGCATGCAGGCTCTGCAAGCCTCGTTGCGTATCGCCGCAGTTGCTCTTTACGCGCTGCACATTCGCCACGCCCTTGAGTTGTTCAATTACGACGGGGGTATAGCCAATCGAAATCGAATCACCGGTGAGTAGCACATTTGGCAAATTGGCCTTGCACTTGGTGCGTGGCTCCAGCGCATTCAAATCCTGCGTTGGCGTATAGAACTCGCCCGTCGATCCAATAATCTGCATCGAAGACAACCAAGCGATAAAGTCGTCCAACCACTGCGCGGAGTCTGTGCCCTTGCGGCCCAGCCCGAAGCCATGCCCGCCCTGCTCATACAGCATCAACTCAGTCGGTACGCCCTGCTGCTTTAAAGCCTCATGCATTACCATGCTGTTTTGCGGCAACACGCCTTTGTCATCCTTGGCGTGCAGCAAAAACGTCGGCGGCGTCTGCGCAGTTACATTCAACTCGCAGGACATTTCCGCCAGCTGATCCTGAGTAAATCCGGCATTCAGCAGACGCCGCACGCAACCATGCGCGATTTCTTTTTGAGTGGAAATAACCGGATAGCCCAGACACATGAAGTCGGGGCGGGAACTGACCTGTGCAATACCGTCGGTGCCGAAACTATATTTTGAATACAAAGTGCCCGCCGAAGCCGCCAAATGACCGCCGGCCGAAAAGCCCATAATACCGATACGCTTCGCATCCAACTTGTATTCAGATGCGTGATACCGAACCCACTGAATTGCTCGCAACGCATCGGATAGCGGAACCGGGTGTTTAAAGTTCGCGCTTTGCGTCGTCGGCAGTCGATATTTCAGTACAAACGCGGTGATCCCAAATTTATTCAGCGTTTCGGCAACGCGTTTTCCCTCATGTTCAACCCCCAGAAACATATATGCCCCACCCGGACAAATCACTACGGCCACACCGTTCGGATTATTCGGCCGAAAAACCGTCAGGTTCGGGTCATGAATATTTTTTACTAACTCCAAGTGCCGAGGCACGAGTTCTTCCGACATATTCGGATCCACCTGAGCAGTGCCAGCAGGCCAGATCGGAATCACTGGGCTGCTCGTTTTGCTTGCCACCGCCTGACCTGCCAGAGACAAGGCGACCATGAGAGCGACGAAAGAGCGAATGGCTTTGTAGGATGGCTTCATCGTTTTTTATAAAAATACGAAGTTAGTATTATCACGCGGATGTAAGTTGTGCTTTAAATTTCAAAAACTACTCAGCGTCAAGAGGCACATTACAAATGCAAAGCCGTCTACATCAAAGCTCGCGGACCCACAGATTCCGGAACGCGATGCCTCTGCCGTGGCCGGCAAAGCCGAGGTACCCGCCTTGTGGGATGTTCGAATTGAATTTGGAGCTCATGAATTCGGTGATACTGGCAAGGTCGGCATCGACAATAACCGTTCCATTCAGTTCCACCTGAATGCTGCTGCCCTGTACCCGCACGACTTGATAATTCCATTGGTTGACGGCCCGTAGGTAGCCGCGCTGGGCAGCGGCCTTGCCATACACACTGCCGTGATATTGGCGGGGATCGAGGTCGGCGTATTTCTCAGCGCTATTGTCGAGCACCTGCAGTTCGCACATGCCACTGTAAGCTGGGTTACCATGCCCGGGATAGCGGATGGCCAAGCCGTTGTTGCCAGCGGGGGGCACTTTGAACTCTAGTTTTAATACGAAGTCACTGTATGTCCGCGTGGTGTAAATATTGCCGCCCTTCAAGCAAGCGATGGCACCGTCGATGATCTCATACTGATCAAGATTCCCCTGCCAGCCGGTGAAATCTTTGCCGTTGCAAATCGATTCGAAACCCTCGGTGTCTCGTTCGCTCAGCAGTTGATTCGCCTCGTCGGGGCCGATTTCACGAATAAAAATATTGCGCCAGTGGATCGAACCGCCGTGTGTCTGTAGATGGATGGGGCCAGTTGCTGGAATGGGTGTCCTACCCTTACTCCAGTAATTGCGCATATGCACGCCATCGACCACGAGTTGCTCATTCAAGCGCACCCAGACACGGCACCCAAGCATGCGGATGTGGACTTGGTTCCACTCACCAAAGGGACGATCCGCGCATACCAGCGGATCTTTGCCTGCCGCACCTCTGGCATTGTTCCACAGACCTCCAGAGCCCTTATCCGCACCGTACTTCCACTTGCCGCCCGCTTTGGTGTGATCCCAAATCTGCACTTGCGGATTGCCGCGTAGATAAATGCCACTGTCGGCCTCAGCAACTGTCTTATATTCGAGCATGAGCTCGAAGTCGCCGTAGTCTTTGTCGGTGGTGGCGTACGGCCCATGCCCGGCATTGTAAAGTGCGCCGTCTTGTATACTCCAGTGCTCGAGGAACTCAGCTTGCTGCTTCGCAAGCGATTGCGCGCGATCTTTGGCTTTGGCAGTTTCGTGCGGGTTATCGCCATGCCAGCCACTTAGGTCAGAGCCATTGAAGAGCGCAGTAAATCCCTCAGGGGGAGTGAGCGCAGACAGCAACGAGGCTGATATGAGGAAAGCAAGTGCAGGTGCAATAACGTGACGGAAGTGATGCATGATTAAGGTTTAAGTGGTGGAACTACAAATCGATGGTTTTGCCGGTACGAAAGCTTTCGTCGGCCGCGGCGACAATACGCATCGAGCTGAGAATTTCGGCATACTGCTCAGTTAAATCAAGGTCTTCGCAAATGGCGCGCAGAAAGTATTCTTGTTCCAGTTGGCACAGGCCGTCGTGGTCAGGCTCTTCAACGGTGGAGATCTCTTCGTCGGGCTTCGCAAAGCTGCCGTCCTGCTGCAAACCACTGTGATGGCGGCGGATGACTTGAGTTTCGACGTGCCCGTGCACATTGGCGCTCTGCCCTGCGACCGATGCGCTGGGCGCGACGATCGAAGCGGAGCCATCGGGGCCCACGACATCTTTAATGAAAAATGCGGTCTCGCTCATCATCGGGCCCCAGCCCGCTTCATACCAACCCACGGAACCATCATCGAAGCTGACTTGTAGCTGACCGTAATTGATTTTCCCTGCGGGTAGATCATTCGTCAGGCGTGCCCCGATACCGGAGACGCGAATGGGTTTTGCCTGCGTCATCTGGCACATCACATCGACGTAGTGAATACCACAATCCACAATCGGCGAAATCGAGGACATCAAATTTTGGTGCGTCTGCCATGCCGAACCAGAGGATTGCTGGTTCATATTCATACGCATGACCAGTGGCTTGCCCAATGTCTGTGCGACGTCGATGAATCGCTTCCAAGATGGGTGGTAGCGAAGGATATAGCCGGCTACCAGTTTCAGTTTTTTGGCCTGTGCCAATTGGATCAAGCCTTCCGCTTCGATGACTTGCTCAGCAATGGGTTTTTCAAGAAACACGTGGCAGCCAGCTTCGAGTGCGGCAGTCGCATAGGCTGCGTGTGTATCCGGATAAGAGGAGATGCTGACGGCATCCGGCCGGCTCTCAGCCAGCGCGGTCGCCACATCGGCATACTCCGGATAATTCCCACCCAACTCCTGGTTCAGAGCCGCGCGCGATTGCGGCGAGCGAGTGACGATCCCAACGATTTCAAAACCGTCGAGGCGATGATAGGCCAGCGCATGAGAACGGCCCATGTTGCCGGCGCCAATACATAGAATTCGAATTGAGTGTTTTTTCATCATTGCTAGTAGTCCGTACGATAGCTGCGGCTCACCAGTTTGTTGGCGTCCTCGTTATTAGTGAAGCGCATGGCATCACCGTCCCACTGTAGGGTCTGTCCCGGAAAGCGGTTGCCGACCACGCCGAGCAATACGCCCGTCGTCAATGGCGCGGCATATTCAAAATCCGCACTGCAGGTGCCATTGCCCATGCCAGCATCCACCCATTGATGATAATGATTGGCAGGTTTCAATTGCGGCTTGGTCACGTTCGCAAGCAACGAGCGCGGCAGCAACTGTGGCGCAGACAGATGAGGCAGCAACATTCGCTGACCATCCTCACCTATAAACATCGCCCCCTGCGGTGGCAGCGTTTTGCCCGCTTCGAGTCCGAGATCCGGATGAAACGGCTCCACAGGTTGCGACTTGACCGTCTCGATTTCGAGCTCCGGATTAACCTGCTCGGCAGCCTTCGGTACGTACGCACCATCGAACCACGTGAACTGTAACTTGTCGGTCGTATACTCGGTGCCTGGAAATTCGTATTCGACGATGTTCTTGGTCGGATGCGAGCATTGATTCGGCTCCCGGCACGTCACTTTCACTGAATGAGGCTGACCAAGCTTGAGTGCGGCATATGGGGTGTCGATGATGTGCACACCCATGTCACCAAGCGTGCCACAGCCAAAGTCCAGAGTCTTTCGCCACTTGGCCGAGTGGTATTTATCTTTGAGATATGGGCGGGTAGCTGCAGAGCCCAACCACAGATTCCAATCAAGCGACTCGGGCACCGGGTCGGAGCCGGCATAGGCTGCCCCGTCATCGCCCCAGCTCTTATTCGACCACGCATACACCTTGCTGACTTTGCCAATAATGCCCTGCTGCAGAAAATCAACAGCCATCCGGTACGCATCGGCAGAGTGACACTGAATCCCCATTTGCGTGACCAAGTTCTTTTCCTTAGCAAGCGCTGCCAGTTCGTAAGCCTCGGAAATTTCGTGCGTCAACGGCTTCTGACAGTAGACCGCCTTGCCCATATTCATCGCCATTAAAGTAGCGGTATAATGAGTATGATCCGGCGTGGTGATCACCACCCCGTCAATCTTGTCGCCGAGCGTACCCAGCATCTCACGGTAATCCGCAAAACGCGCGGTGTCTTGGTAGGATAGCAATCTCTCATGCTCCAGCGCAGTGCGGTCGACATCCGCCAGCCCCACGATCTGGACCTTCGGATGGCTGGCAACACTTCGAAGATCGCGCCAGCCCATCATACCGCCCACGCCAATATGCGCAGTGCAGAAGCGACTGTTTAGTGGATTCGACCACGCGCCCGTAGGCAGGATGCTCCATCCGGCAAAGACGGAGGATGTCTTAAGAAATTGACGGCGATTTATTTTCATAACGTACGACTTTGTTGAATACGATTCTCTCTAAAAAATGTGATGAATATCAACAGGACGATGCCGGCGAACGCAGCGGGTGCTCCCCATAGCGGCCTCCAATCAATCGACTGCAATTGTTGCTTGCGTAGCTGTGGAATCGTCTCGGCCCGAATACGCTCGATTTGCGCCTGCGCATCAGCTGGCGCACTCGCAGATTGCTGCTGCTCGACGAGGACTTGAATCGTCGCCCGACTCTCTGCGATCTCAGCGGCAAACGCCTGTGATGCCTCTGTGGTGGTGCGTGTTTCAACCATGCCAGCGACTTGAGCACCGATAAACATCCCTAGCCCCAGCGTAAAAAACACCAACATCCCCTGCGCCTGACCGCGAAGCGCGCGAGGTGCGATCCGGTCGGTATAAATCTGCCCGGTCACGAAAAAGAAATCGTAGCAGATCCCATGCAGCAAGATGCCACTCAAGACCATCCATCGCACCTGCTCCGGTGCCCCGATCGCAAATAATGCATAGCGTGCGACCCATGCCAACATACCGACGGCGAGCATCCACTTTACCCCGAGCCGTTTGAAGCAAAACGGCATCACCAGCATGAACAAAATTTCTGAGACTTGGCCGAGCGACATCGTGGCACCGATCACATCGCCCATTTTCAACATATCCTTGAGCGCCTGCAAAAATCCGAACTCACCGAAGTCGCACATTTCGACCATGCGACTGGTGATCTGATAATAAAAAGCCAACGGGATACAAACAAGCATCGAGCAGAGCATAAATACCAAATAAGAGCGATTCTTCAGCAGCACCAGTGCATCCAGACCGAACAGTTCTCGAAGCGACACTTTCCCCTGAGCGCCCGGCGGGGTGTTTGGCAGAAAGAAGCTAAACAGACCCAGCACCAAGGCAGCCACTGCAACGAGGTAGAACATGTTGATCTTTGTCCCCCAGCCGAGGTAGGACAGTGAAACACCCGCAACAATCCAGCCAATAGTGCCCAACACACGAATACGTGGAAATTGCTTTTCTGGGTCCTGCATATTGCGCAGGGCCACGGTATTGGACAGCGCCAGCGTGGGATAGTAAGTCAGCATGTAGCCGAGAAACACTCCATTGATAAGCCCAGGCGACATCCCGCTCGCCATGCACGCCGTCGCAGCCAGCATGATCAAGCCGCCGGCCAGATGCATGACCCCCAACACTCGTTGAGCCGGAAAAAAGCGATCCGCAATCATACCAACCAAAAACGGAGACAGCATGCCGGCGATCGGGCCGACGGAATAGGTCCAACCGAAGTCCGCCCCACCAAAGCCAATGGTCGATAGATAATTCGGTGCGGTCACATACCATGCCCCCCAGATAAAATACTGGAGAAACATCATGAGCGAAAGCTGAAGGTGCGTGCGGGAATTCATAAATTGCGGCCTCTCATTAATGATTGCTACCAAGCGTTGAAGTTCCCCGAAATCAATACGATCACGATGGGGCTATGATCATTCGGGGGTATAATATGTATATATTAGCAAATCCCCCCGCCAGTGTCTTGTAAAATACCAGCAGCCTCATGTATATTACAGCACTCGGCGCCGTTCCTGCTTTCGATACTCACTCGGAGAGACCCCCATCACCCGCTGAAAAGCCCGGGTAAAATGACTCTGGTCATAAAACCCCACCTCCGCAGCAATCGTCGCCACCGTCTCATGGCTCGAAGCCAGTCGATGACAGGCCGCACTGACGCGGACATTCTGAATATGCTTGGTCGGCGTGAGCACGAATAATTGACGAAAGCGGCGCTCAAACTGACTCGTCGATAAATGCACCATCTCTGCCAGTTGATCAATTTTGATCGGCTGCGCATAGTGCAAGCGCACATGCTCGAGCACTTCGTTCATCGCAGTGTAGGGACGCAGCGCAGTATGGGTATCCACCGTATTGCGCGCAATACAGGCCAGCCCGACCATCTCCCCCTCGCTCGAGTAAAGCGGCACCTTGGTCACCACCATCCAGTTAATCGAATTATTCGGATCCGGTGCCATCTCCACACGATCGACGATGCTCTCCCCTGTTTCAAACACATGGCGATCATCCTGCATATATCCACGAGCCCGATCCTCTGCAAAAATCTCCAAATCCGTCTTACCGACCATATCCAACTCCCGCTCAAAACCACACATCCGCGCCGCTAACTGATTCGCCAGCATCACGCGACCCTGCATGTCTTTGGCGACAAAATAGACATCCGGCAAATAATCAAACAGAGGCTGAAGTTCAGCGCCATGCAAACGCGCGCGAAATTGTTCGCGGGCGCGCAGCGCCTGTTTGTCCAATGGTTGATGATCACTCATTTCAGTCATGTTATACAGCACTTGTCAGCTGAAACACCAAGTCTAAACCACGGCGCAGGTCAGACCTTGGAGCAGCACCTCAACGATAGCGAAGGCCTGCTGCACTCCGCACAAGCCCTGGGTCAGTCCTACGATGCCTTCCGCAAAAAATACACCCGGCTGACAGGCCACGCGCCGAAACACACCATGCTCAACTGCCAAATGGAACAAATTGCCTCGATCTATTTCAAGCTACGCTCACTTAAAAACTTTTTGTACTTAAGGAACAGGTGGTTCGCGCGCTCAGGGTTGTCGGATATCAAATTAATCTCCTCCGAGAGATCATCCAACAAGTAGTAGAGTTCAAAACGCTTCAGGTCCTGCGCCTCTGGACCTCCGCCACGCTTGGAAGCAATTAATTTCCAATCCCCGACGCGAATACAATCGGGGGTATTGACCATCGCAGGTCGTGAATGACGCACATCCGGCGTTCGCATCGAAGCCAGAAAGCTATGGCTGTCTCTGATAGAACCCAAATACATGTCCTCCGCAGGCACTTTTAACACATCCGCGAAGGTCGCAAAGACATCGGTAAAGTTGATGGTACTCGCCGTAACGCTTGATTCCCGAATCTCGCTAGGCCACTTCACTATGAACGGCACGCGATGTCCGCCCTCATACGAAAAAGCCTTACTGCCGCGCAAAGCACCTGCCGCACGATGCCGGTATTTTTTAATCTCAGCTGCGAGCCATCGAGGGCCGTTATCACTGGTGAAAATCAGAATCGTATTTTGCGCAAGGCCAGACTCTTTCAACGCAGCGTGTACCCGCCCCACTTCCGCATCCAGTTGCATGACAAAATCACCGTAAGCCCCGGCTCCGCTTTTGCCGGCATATTCTTTTTCCGGCAACCAAGGTGCGTGCGGAGACGCCAGTGCATAGTAGAGGAACAGTGGCTGATTCCCCTCCGATTCTACGTGGCGATGGATAATGCTGACCGCCTCATCACACAAAGTGGCACCCACCATCTCGGGATCATAGCCCGGCGCAATACTTCCAGATGCCCATGTTGCTCGCTTTTGTTCTAGACCTTGACGATCTCCTCGCCCCGAAAACCCTTTGGTCCACTCGGTCGGTTTGTTAACTGGACTGCGATCTCTGATATAAAAATAAGGCCCTGCACCAGGAGACGAATGAATGCCAAAAAAAGTATCAAACCCACGATCCAAAGGCCCACCCGAGAGCGCTTTGGAAAAATCAAAGGCAGGCTTGTCGGCTGAGGTGACCATCTCAAATCCGAGGTGCCACTTCCCCACCATCGCGGTCTTGTAACGATTATCGCTAAACATTGTGGCAAGCGTTGCCTCGTGTTCCGAAATAATCGGAGCCCCCTTTTTCAAGAGCCTATTCCTAACACCTGTGCGTGCTGGATTAACCCCCGTCAGCAAGCCGTAGCGAGATGGTGTGCAGGTACCGGATGCCGAATGAGCATCCATAAAACGCAGACCTTCTGCAGCAATCTGATCAATATGCGGCGTCGCAATCTTGGAATCTGAATTATAACAAGAGACATCTCCATAGCCCATATCATCGGCAAGAATAATGACCACATTCGGATAAGCGCTTGCCGTGGCAAGACGAGTGAGATGATCTGCAACCTCGGCAACACTTAATAGCGGATAAAGTGCGAGTAACCCGATTAATCGTATCGATCTTTCGAATATCATAAAGATTCACGCCTACATTAGCTTGGGAGCCTTAACAGGATCTCCCACTGATTGAATGAGTAGTTTAAGCTCGGATTCCATCTGCTCAAGGACTTCGCTGTATTCGGGATTTCCATACAGATTCCGCATCTCATCAGGATCGCGTTTCAGGTCAAACAACTCCCATTGGTATGCGTCATCCATGCCCGGATAGTGAATCAGCTTATACTCTGCTGTGCGCACCCCGATCATTTCGGGCAAGTTATTCTCTCCGTGACTGTAGAAATGATAGTAAGAGGCATCACGCACCTTTTCGGCACGACCTTCGAGAATAGGCTTCAGCGAATACCCTTGCATGTCATCCGGAATCGGGAGCCCCGCAAAATCCAAGAGTGTCGGCGCCAAATCGACATGATTGACCATCGACTCATGCACCGAACCAGCCTTAATTTTACTAGGATAGCGAACGATCAAAGGTTGGTGCAGCGCCGGTTCATACATCCACTGCTTGTTGTAGAAACCATGCTCCCCCAGCGAGAATCCTTGGTCGGAGGTATAAATCACTAGGGTATTCTGATCCAAGCCACTCTGCTCCAGATAATCGAGTACGCGGGTGATGTTATCATCCACTCCCATCACTAAACGGTAATAACCTTTAATATAATCCTGATAAATAGCCCGGGTTAGCTCGTCTCGGGAAATGCCTGGATTCTGTTTTTCCAACTGCTTGCGAAGCTGCTGCCAAGGGGGGCCCAATAGCAAGCGGTTACTACGCATGGTCTCAGCAATCGCCGCTGGTGTCCGCCCTTCATAATCATCCAGCAGTGTCGCTGGTTCGGAAATGACTACATCCTTCAAAAAGTCCTCATAGCGCTTTGCAGGCGAATAAGGCGCGTGCGGGGGTTTCGGATGTAGCAGTAGGCAAAACGGCTTGGTTTGATCTCGATTTTTGATCCAGCCCAGCGCCTCATCGGTCATTACATCATTGTTATAACCGATCAGCTTGCGGCCGCCTTTAAACGCACTCTTGCGATCTTTCGGCGACCACGCCACCCAAGTCTCGCCCTTTTCCCATACGGTCGGGTCCTGTGCCATGCCCTGCATTTTCATCACGCAATAATGGTCAAACCCGGTCGGCTCGGAGAGCAGATGCCATTTGCCAAACAACGCGGTCGCGTAGCCCGCGGCTTGCAGCAGCTTAGGAAAAGTCCGCTGTGAGCCGTCGAACTCTTGATTAAGATGCGTGACCCCATTGCGGTGCGAGTACTTACCAGTCAACACCGCCGCACGTGCCGGCGTGCAAAACGAGTTCGGGGTGAGCGCGTGCTCGAAACGCATGCCCCCGTCCGCCAGCCGATCTAGCCCCGGGGTCTGGATGTCCTTGTTCCCATAGCAACTAATGGCGTTTTTCGAATGGTCATCCGCCATGATGAACAAAATATTCGGCTTAGAAGGCCCTGCGTGCGCTAGATTTAGTAACGACAACAGCCCGATCCCGATGGCTTTATGTAGCATTTTTGTCATTCGATTTATTTGATGATTATGGTGATGCTGCTTCAACCCTCAGTTACCGACACTGGCACATTCATGGCCTCAAGAACAAGCGTTGACAGAAAACGGTTGCCCTCCTCGTTCAAGTGCACCGTGTCCTTCGTCAGAATGCCTTGCTCAGCTTGCTCCGGATTGTGCTCCTTTAAATAATCGATGAACGCTTTTCTCAGGTCGAGCATTTGCGAGCCAGTCTCCTTGGCGACCTTGCGGCTGATGTCCGCATACTGATCGAGCATCTGGTCTTCTGAATTCGATCCGTCCGACTTTTCACCAATGACTGTAGGCGTACATAGTATGACGCGCGCACCGACATCGTTGATCTTTTCAATCATATCCTTTAGGCCGCTTTCGAAAACCTCAGGCGTGGTTCCCTTCTTGCCGCGTGCGACGACTTTAGGATGGGTCCAGTGCCAGACATCATTGATACCGATATAGATCATCACGATCGACGGATTCTCTTGCAGCACGTCGCGGTCCAAACGCTGTTGGCAGTTGGGCACTTTATGTCCACCGATACCAGCGCCGACGACCTGAATGTTCAGTTCGGGATATGCCTTAGCGATCGCTTCGGAGGTCAACGTCACATAGCCACCCGGTCGCGCGCCCAGCGCTGTGATCGAGTCGCCCAGAAAGACGATTCTATCATTTTCTTTAAGCGACTCGTTCGCAGATGCGGCGCTGGCGCACAATAGTGCACAGACCAACCCTGTTAATACTCCAGTTATTTTTATCAAATTCCTCATATTGTTATCACCTCTATTTACCTTCCAGTGCATTCAGCGCATAGCTGGAGAACTTCACCTTCTTTTTCTTCACCATCCCCATGTCATCCACCTGCGGGTAGGAAACCATGAAGCCGTGCTCATCAATTAGATTGAACAAATAGTGCGTTGCCCCCACCGGCAGCTCTGCCGTCAAAGAACCATCTTCATTGACCACAGCTTTATAGCGGAACCACTCTTCATAATTCTCTCCTCCGTTCAGTGTCACCATAAAATACCCTTGAACCACTTTAGAACCGTTCTCCTTGAACGACAGCGAAACGGTCTCTCCTTTACGCTGCGCCTTCAGCGGCGTGCACACCTTGTCCTTATTCGGCAGCGGGTATTTGGTGTGCGGGTTAAAGTAAGACCAGGACGCGTCCATGGCATCCAATTCTTGCAGCAGTTGCTGCTTCATGGCCTGTGCCTTTTCAGGCATGGTCATTGCGAGGTTGTTTGCCTCCTCGATATCCACCCGGGCATTCCCGTCACCATAGAGTCGGTAAAGTTCCAGTTCGGGTAGGCGATTGGGCACCCCATCGACCTGGCCGTAATTATAGATCAACTTGTAGCCTCCGATACGAATCGTGGACTGCGGAGTATTGCCATGTGGAAAATGATGTATCATCGTATTTCGAACTGCTCCGGACGAGTCCTTAACCAAATCCGAATCCTCCGAATTGGTGCTCAGTAGTGTGGACAGGTCGCTGCCATCGAGCTCAACGCCGGCTTGATTTTCGGTATTCGTCCACGATAGAATCGTCGGATAGAAATCGAGCCCATTTGCCAGCACATCACTGTCGACCCCGCTTTGAATGCCAGGGCCGGTGATGATCAACGGCACACGGGTGCCGCCCTCCTTGGCGCTGCTCTTGCCCTTGTCCAAAGGCACGTTGCTGGTGTAGGTCTCCCCTGAGCCCTCACAGCCACCATTGTCCGAAGAAAAAATGACATAAGTATTCTCAATAAGTTTGTGCCCCGGCCAGCGCGGGTCGTCCGTGGTCTCCAAATAATCGAGCAGATGGCCGACATAGGCATCAAGCATTTCAACCATCGCACCGTAATACGGGTTCTTCTGCTCCCCATTTTTAGGCAGATAGCCTGGGTCAGTCGGAAAATCCATCCCCATTTTTTCACAATATTTCTCAAGCAGCGCCTTGCTCCGGCTCTGGATCGGGTAATGCACCAGCCAGGTGGCATAATAGAGAAAAAACGGCTGCGCCTTGGATTCCTCCATAAACTGGATCGCATTGTTAGTGACTTCATCCCGTGGAAATCCCGATTCGTCCAAACGGTATGGATCCTTAAGATCTTCAGTGGCGAACCCCGCAAGGCGGTTTGGTTTCATCTTGGTATTCGCGCCACGACCGTTAAAAGTAACGTCAAATCCATGATCTTTAGGCTGAGGGTAGGCATTGTGGTTGATGGCGATATGCCATTTGCCACTGTGCCCCGTGCGGTAGCCGTTGGACCGAAGCGCTTCCGCAAGCGTTGTTTCATCAACGCCCAATCGTCCGCTATACCAAGGCGCCATGAGAGGATCTGTGGGCCGGTTCGGCGTAGCTGGCTGTCCGCCCAAGACATGGGTCTTCTGCAGTCGCGCTGGGTGCTTGCCGCTGATCATCGCGCAACGGCTAGGTGCACAAGTCGGTGCTGGCGAATAGGCCTGCCGAAACAACACGCCTCGCTTTGCCAGCGCGTCAATGTTCGGCGTTTCGAACGGCGAACTCTCGTCCACATCATAGCACTTCACGTCCTGCCAGCCGAGGTCGTCGGCATACATCAAGACAACATTGGGCTTCTCCGGACGCGTTGAAGAGTCGGCTTTAAGGTGGCCTGCGCTGGTCAATAAAGCACCCAGGCACAGACTGAGTTTTAAAATAATCATTTTAGTTTTCATTCTTTTTACTGACTACCAGTTCGATGACTTAAATTGATTCATTATCTTATATGATTTATTTAAATTAATCGGCATCACAGCACCGGTTCTTCCCAAGCAGGAATCCCACCCTGTTTCACCTGCAGCTGATAGTTCACGTGATAGGGATTCGGGTCCACTTTTTGCTTTCCTTCATTGACCATATAAGGCCTGACTTCATCCCACCACTTGTCATAAGCGGCTTGCATGGTCTGCACGACCTCTGGCTTCTTCGCTGAAAGGTTATGCGCCTCACCGGGATCGTTAAGGATGTCGTAAAGTTCCTCATGATTCACCAGACGATAGCGCCCATTGCGCACCGCGAATCCGGCTTTACCAGGTGTCTTGTCATACTTCGACTGATCCGCCTTATCACTCCCCCAGCGGCCGACATGAAAAAATAGATTACGGTCGCCCCATTTCGCATCGGGATTCTCCAAGAGAGGCAGCAGACTTTTCCCATCGATTTCTTTCGGCACCTCACCACCGGCGATTTCTACCAGTGTCGGAAGGATATCAATGTGCGCAGACAATGCCTTGCAGACAGCGCCCTCCTTGAGCACGCCTTTCCATCGGAAAAATGCCGGCACCTTGGTCCCTCCCTCATGCGGACTTTTCTTATAGCCTTTCAACCCGGCTTGATAGGCGAACAACGGCTCTCCATCACGGGCACCGACTGTCTCCTGCTCGGATGCGACCCTGGCAAATCCATTATCCGAGAGAAAAATAACCAGCGTATTCTCGTCCAAATCCCATTTTCCAAGGCAAGCCATCAAGCGCCCGACATTTTCATCGATATTCTCAATCATACCGTAAAAGCCCGCACCACTTTGATCGAAACCGAGCTGTTCAAATTTAAGTCGATTTTTTGCAGGGGCGATATACGGCCCATGCGGCGCATTGGTCGAAATATAAGCAAAAAATGGGTTTTCCTTGTTCTGCTTGATCCACCCCAGGGCTTGAGAAAAGAAGACATCCGTGCAGAAGCCTTTCGTTTTCACAAAGGTGCCATTATGACGGATGACTGGATCCACATATTTGTTTCCGGGCACGTCCTTCGGCTGACCAATGCCGCCATAGCCATGCACAAATACTTCATCGAATCCGCGTGCACCGGGCTGGTATTTCTCCTCCAGTCCCAGATGCCACTTACCAAATATCCCAGAAGTGTAGCCGGCCTGCTTCAGGTATTGAGGCAAGGTCACCGCCGAGAGCGCCAGCCTTGCGCGGGCTCCACCAGTGTGGGTCACACCATTCTTAAACGGCACATTCCCAGTCAACAGCGCCGCGCGGGACGGCGCACAGGTCGGGCTCATATGAAAGTTCGAAAAAGAGATACTCTCCTTATAAAGGGCATCGATGTGAGGGGTTTCGAGCCAAGGGTGCCCTTGGCAGCCCAGCTGTCCGTAGCCTTGGTCATCTGTCATGATCAAGATGATGTTGGGCTTGCCCGCAGCCTCAGCCGCCACGCCCATCAATAGACCTGAGCAAACCGCCACAAACGCAATCGCACTCTTAATCCTCATTCGACTATTATTCATAAATAACATGCCTTACCATTTCTCTGTTTTGAATTGATTCATCACTGGCAAGCTCGCCTGCGGCACATCGAGCGACTTGATTGCTTTGCGGAGCGTGCGCATCGCCAACGCATAGGATGCTTCCTCGACTGGAGTTTGTACGACCCGTTCAGCGGACTGAATGGCCTGATCCAGAGCAGCTACATTCTGCCCATCCTTTTGGGCATGCTGCTGTGCGGAGGCCGCAAGGTTGATCAGCGAAAGCAACCCGGGACGATACGCGTATCCGTCCTGAATCATGTCTACGCCGACGGCATGTGTTTTATCCGGCCCTGCGTATGACGGAAGCGGCTCAGAAGTAATGAGGAAGTCGTTTTGGTCGCGCAGAAAAAAGATCCCGTGCGTCATGCCGGGAGGCGCCACAGCACTTACCATTCCCTGCTTGATTTCAGCCGAAATATCGAACCACTCCTCTTGATGCGGATTGTTTTGCAGCAACTTGCTGCCGTTCGTGGTGAAGAGCAACTTAGCCTCCACCACTTTTGATTTCCCAGCACCTGCTTCTAAATGAAGCTCTACACGATTTTGCACGCTCTGCAGCTTGACCACAGCTGGCACCTGATCTGATCCGGCAAGTCGTTTATCGCCTTGTAAATGGGCATTCTTATACGGCTTCGGCGCATTGTATTTCGCGATCCACGCATTGAGATCAGCCAGTAAGGCGTCACGGATTGCCGGTTGGGAATCTGCCAAGTTGTTCGCTTCAGCGATGTCGCAGACGGTGCCATCATCGTTATACAATTGATAGAGCATGACCCGCGGCAGGCGGTTGACTTCCGGTGCATGATTCAGGCGCAGTTTCCAGCCCCCTTTGCGAATGATGCTCGAAGAAGGCATCACGCTTGGGTAGTGCCAGAAAAGCGTATCGCGGGCAGTTCCATCTGCAAATTGTGCGTCCGACGCTTCACCAAGCATTACAGGCAGGACGTTGCAACCATCCAGATCAAGATCCAGTTTGGACTCCGCTCCGGCCATGGCCATATAGGTCGGAAACATGTCAATCAGGTTGATCATTGTTTCGCTCACACTGCCTGGCTCGATTCCCGGCCCCTGAATAATGAACGGCACACGGATGCCCCCTTCAAAGATCTTCAACTTACCGCCACGCAGTGGCGTATTGTCAGTCACACGCTCTCCCTTGCCCTTGTCCTTACCATTACGGATAGGTGACTGCTCCAGCCCACCGTTATCAGAGCTCACCATGAAATAAGTGTTATCGATTAGCTTGTGTCCCGGGTTACGCGGGTCGTCGGTAGTTTCAAGGTAGCTCAGAATCTGACCAACCTGCCAGTCGAGGCTGTCGAGCATCGCGGCATAATACGGGTTACTGAAACCAGGTGCGGTGTCGGTAATACGCCCCGGATCAGTTGGAAATGGGATGCCCATCTTTTCGCAATAGTGCGCAAGGCGCTTGCGGTCACGGGTCGAAAACGGGCCGTGCACAAAGGACGGACAGAAGTTCACAAAGAACGGCTTACCCTGATCCTTGATCTTGTCCATCCAGCGTAGTGAAAGATCGACCACCGAATCGAATGGACGATCGTCATCGTTGGCATCGAGTGCATAGGGATCCTTTGGATCGTAGCTGGATGCAAATCCCGTGACTCGGTCGGGGCTCATCGGCCGCCAAATACCCTCATAGTCCGCAGTTTTTTTATCCGTCGGATCGTAGAGTTCAGGATCATTGTAATGCAGTCCCTCCCAGCTCCAACTGAAATCGAATCCATAATCCAGCGGCCCAGGGAAACCTTTGGAACGGCCGCCAAAATGCCATTTCTGGAAGTGAGCGGTGATATAGCCTGCCTCCTTGAGCACATCCGCAATGATCGGTGTCTCTAGGCTCAGACGACCGGAATAATACGGGTCAATGTAGGCATGTGATGGATGATAGATCCGTGCAGGGCGCCCACCCATGACATGCAGCACGCCGGTATGCGTCGTATACTGCCCCGCCATGTAGGCCGCGCGCGAAGGCGCACAAGTCGGTGCCGGCGAATAGGCCTGCATGAAGCGCTTGCCGTTCTGCGCAATACGATCCATGTGCGGCGTTTCATAAACCGACTCTTCTCCATGCAAGGCACGGTAGTAGCAGGCGATATCCTGCCAGCCCAAGTCGTCGGTCAAAATATGCACGATGTTTGGTTGCGGCGTGGCCTGCACTGTTGAAGTAGCGCCGAACAAAGCCGCGAGCAACGCCGCGGCGGTCGTCAGGACATGTGCCTGCATTGTATTTTCAATTGTCATATTAGCTAAACATCTCTAATTTCATCTTCACTGAATCATCGCTTTGAGCCGAGCGTTTCTTGATGAGCCCCTTAGCGCAGAAGGTAGCCCTCTACCAATCGAACTACCGAATCACAACACGCAGCACCGAAGCCTAAACAAAATTATACCACAGGGACTCAATTAAAACCATCATCCATTTAGATGATACCAATCTAGTAAAAAAGTATTCAGCAGATTCAGATTATTTGCTAGATCGAGCGTTTCTAGGACGAATCCAGCAATGATCTAGTCCTTCGCATTCGCTGAGTCAGGTACCTCGTGCCCCGCCCAATACTCTATAACTGTGGCGGGCACCAGTCGGGAATACCTGTCGTCTTTTTTTGTAATTCATACTCAACAATAAAGGGTGCATCATTTTTCAGTGAGGCATCTTCGTTGATCATTAAAGGTCTAACTTCATCCCACCAGTCGTCATAGGCTGCCAGCATCTGTCGCGCGACCTCGGGATGCGCTTTCAATCGGTTTTTTTTCTCACCTGGATCGTTATCGATATCATACAGGTCACGATTATTGACCAGGCGCCATTTTTCACTGCGCACGGCGAAACTTGTGTATTTTGAATTCTCAGGAACGTGATCAGGCCGGCCCTTTCGGACACGCATGCCTTCTTTAGCCCATCTGCCCTTGTGGAAGAATGTGTAGCGTTCGGGCCATTCGGCATTCGGATTTTCAAGCAGTGGGACCAGACTTCTACCGTCAAGATTCAATGCTTCGTCGGCTTGCGTGCCGGCAAAATCGGTTAGAGTTGGGAACAAGTCATAATGCCGGGTCAACCGATCCACATCGACACCGGCTTTGATTTTGCCTGGAAGTCTGAAGAACAGCGGGACGCGCGTGCCTCCCTCGTTGACGGAACCTTTCTTGCCTTTCATGCCGTAGTT
>JAFMHF010000025.1:0-26251 GCA_017854655.1 Puniceicoccaceae bacterium
TGACCTCTTCGAGTTTGAAGGGCTTGATGATTGCTTTGACCAATTTCATAATAATATAATGTAGGTTATTTAAGTTACTTGGCTAGGCTTAATTAGCGAGTGCGTGCTGCACCAAAGTCAGGATAGGCTTCTTGACCGTGCTCACCGATATCGAGACCTTCAGCCTCTTCCTCAGGAGAAACACGCACACCCATGACCACCTTCAGGATACTGAAGACAACGTAGGAGAAGATAAAAGCGAAGGCACCGATCGAAAGCGTGCCGATCAGCTGGATACCGAATCCGGCAGCGTCACTGAAGAGCGCGACTGCAAGTGTGCCGAAAATACCACAGACACCGTGCACGGAGATCGCACCGACTGGATCATCAATCTTGACCTTATCGAAGAAGATGATCGAGAACACGACGAGGACACCAGCGATGAGGCCAGTAAGAATCGCATACGCAGGCATAATGGAGTCAGCACCGGCAGTGATGCCGACCAGACCCGCAAGGATACCATTGAGTGCCATCGAGAGGTCAGGTTTCTTGAGGAAGAACCAAGAAGTGAACATTGCGCCTAGGCCACCAGCCGCAGCAGCGAGTGCTGTGGTTACGAAGACCAGAGAGACGAGGAATGGGTCTGCATTGAGAACCGAACCACCATTAAAACCGAACCACCCAAGGAAGAGGAGGAAGACACCAATTGTAGCGAGTGGCATACTGTGGCCAAGGATCGGACGAATTTGACCGTTAATGTACTTACCAGCACGAGGTCCAAGAACCATCACACAAGCCAAGGCAGCGAAACCACCGAAAGCGTGCACCAGTGAAGAACCAGCGAAATCGTAGAAGCCGCGCTCTGCGAGCCAGCCGCCACCCCACTGCCATGAACCAGTGATCGGATATGCGAACATCACCAGCAATGTTGCGAAGATCATGAAAGAAGAGAGCTTTACGCGCTCAGCAACCGCTCCAGAGACGATGGTTGCGGCAGTCGCAGCGAACATCGCTTGGAAGATAAAGTCTGTATACCAAGTGTAATCAGCATACTCAGCAGTCATCATTGCGACGGACGCTTCAACATCGAACCATGAACCCATGGCGAAGAAGCCACCAATCGACCAAGCGTCGCCAGGATACATCGCGTTGAAGCCCCAGAGCGCGTAAGTCAAAACACCCATGCAGATGATGAATACATTCTTGAACAGAATGTTGACCGTATTCTTAGCTTGGCCGAGGCCAGACTCAACAGTTGCGAAGCCGAGGTGCATAATAAACACCAGAGCAGCTGCAATCAGCAGCCAAAGGTTACTGATCGTAAAAAAGGCAGCACCGGGTGTTTCCATAAATGCGGCATAGCCGTCTTCAAAGGAAACTGCATCGGCAACAGCCTCAACTACTTCGGCAGTTTCAATAACAGGGAGTTCCTGCGCGCCGAGACTCCCGGCAAACAAGAACGCCGAGCTGCCGAGCAGCAAAGCGAGAAGGGTTTTTTTAATCTTCATGATTCTATTTAGTTTAGTTTTATTTGGTTTTGTAGGAATTGAGTCAGGTCAAGCCCTCAAACGAGAGGGTCGACTGAGCCCGTCAATAAGAACGAACACCGTCCAACAAGCATACCGCATGCCAATATACCAAAAGGCCTAAATAAAGACGTGCAAAACATAGCGCTGCAACCCTGCGCGCTCGCGCAAACAACCCGCTGCCCCTACTTGAGTTCATTGCCGCGTAGCAGCGCCAAGATAATCATACGCAAGGTGGCCCGCGACGAATATGGCCTTGCTGCCGATCAAAGCAGTAAGCGCGCCGCGATTAGTGCTGCGCGCGCTTGCCGCGAAAGACGGCGACAAAGTCTTCCAAAATCAGATAAAAACAGGGCACTAGCACCAGCACAATGATGGTCGCAAATAAGATCCCGAAGCCGAGTGATATTGCCATCGGGATCATGAAGCGCGCTTGGCGGGAGGTCTCCAAAATCATCGGAGCTAGGCCGCCGAAGGTCGTTAAAGTGGTCAGCAGAATCGCTCGAAAACGTGCGATGCCGGCTTGCTGGATCGCAATCGCAGGCGACGCACCCTCATCGCGTTGACGACGATTTGCGAAGTCGATCAACACCAAGGAATCATTCACCACCACTCCCGATAGCGCAACTACACCGAACAGACTCATCAGGCTCAAGTTGTAGCCCATGATCACGTGGCCGGTCACCGCGCCAACGATTCCAAATGGAATGCAACACATGATCACCAGCGGCTGATAGTAATTATTAAACGGGATCGCCAGGAGTGCGAAGATACAAAAAAGCGCCATCAGTAAACCAATCACCAGCGTCTGCATACTCTCTGCCATATCCGCCTGACGCCCCTCGAACTTCCACGACAATCCAGGAAAGTCCTGCATCAGGGCAGGCATGACCGTGGCTTCCAAATCGTTCATGATCGGCCCAACATCGCCATCACTAGTCGTCTCGGCGGTCACCTCAATCACGCGGCGGCCATTGTTGCGCTCGATCACTGTAAACGCACGACCACGCTCGATATCCACAGCATCTAAAATCGGGATTTCGCCGCCCTGCGGGGTCAGCAGCACCAAGTTCTCAATATCAAATTCCGACGCGCGTTGAGACTCTGGCAAGCGCACCATGGTTTTAACTTCATTGCGTCCACGCAACTGCCGCAGTGCTTCTGCTCCATAAAAACTATGCCGAATTTGTTGTGCAATCGAACGCGCATCCAAGCCCAGCGACTGCGCCTCTGGCTTCACTGTAAAGTCGAACTGCATCTTACCGAGTTGCACACCATCATCGACGTCCTTGATATTGGCAAAATTCTGCAAGGCCGCGGCGAGTTCTTCACCTGCGGCATCGAGGGTCCCGACATCACGATGGCTCAACTGAACCGTCAGTCCTTTCTGCCCTCCACCAGGACCGCCGCGGTCGGCTTGAAAGTTGACTGAATCGACGCCCGCCACCGGGCCCATATTCGCACGCCATTTGCTAGTAAAAGCAGCAGTGCTGACTGTGCGCACATCAGGGTCCGTTAAATAAACGCGCATATCAAACTGATGGCTACCACCTTTGCCCAGATTGAGGAAGACGCCTTCCGCTTGTTGAATGCCACCATTCTCAGCAATCGTTTTGCGCGCGGCCTCCCCCATCATTTTTGCGACCAATTCAGTCTCTGCAACTGGCGCACCGATCGGCAGACGAGCGGATGCAAAAGCATAATCCGAATCCGGCCGCTCAATCTGAATCACACGAATACGCCCACTTTGCACATAGCCAATAGTCATTAGTAGCACTGCAATCCCGAACGCCACGACCATATAACGATTGGCGAGAAATTTACCCAGCAATGGACCATAGATATCGCGCACGATATGCGCGAACCAGTGACTGAAGCGTTGCTGAAAACCATGCAATGTCCCGCCGATACCGCTCCGCTTGATATCCTTTTGATGCGACAGGTGCGCGGGCAAAATATACAGCGACTCAATCAGCGAAACCGCAAACACCGCAATCACCACAATTGGAATCGAAGCAAAGAATTTACCCATCATCCCCGGCACCCAGAGTAAGGGCATAAAGGCGACGATATTGGTCAACACACTAAAAGTCACCGGCATCGCTACCTCGCGAGTACCAACAATCGCTGCCTCATGAAACGGCAGTCCCTTTTGATGCCAGCTATAAATATTTTCGCCTACCACAATCGCATCATCCACCACGATTCCCAAGGTGATAATAAACGCGAACATACTGATCATATTAATTGTAGCGCCGAAAAACGGCATGATCAAAAACGCCCCCAAGAATGAGATAGGGATCCCCAGCATCACCCAAAAAGCAAGTCGTGCTTCAAGGAACAGCCCTAACACGCAGAGTACCAGCACCAGACCATAGAAGGCATTGCGCAGCAGCAGTTCCGCACGTTGCTCAAACATCTTCGCCTTACTGTTTAAGATGTCGACGTACACGCCTTCGGGCAGAGTCACCTTAAGCTCTTCGACCGCCTCAGCCACGGCAGCCGCAACTTTACCGGGCGTCTGATCGCCGACGCGATACACATCGATCTTTAGCGCACGTTGCACATCGATTGTCGTCTCGCCATTTACATCCTCTACCACACGGCCGTAGCGCGCATAGCGATCTGACTCCTGAAAGCCGTCAATCACCCTGGCGATATCACCCAGATAGACACGCGAGCCGTCGGCATTGGTCACAATCGGGATACTCTCAAACTCCTCAGCCCAATCACGCTTCTCAGTCACGCGCACCAAGATCTCACCGCCCGAGGTTTTAACACCACCACCGGGTAAATCGACCGCCGCGTTACGCACACGCGAGGCGATCGCGCCAAGCGTCAGCCCATATTCTCGCAAGGTCTGACGATCGACTTCAATCGTCACCTCGTAATCGCGCACCCCCACCAACTCCACCTGAGTCACATCCGGGCTCTGTAAAATACGATCTCGAATCAGCTCTGCGGCTTCTCGCATCGTCCATTCACTATGCGAACCATAGATCACTAAATCCAACACATCGCGCCTATAACTGGAGACCGATACCTTCGGCTCCTCAGCCTCATCTGGAAAGGTGCGAATCCGATCAATCTCATTCTTAATATCAGCATACAGCTGCTGAATATCTTGCCCAGAGGCGACCTCTGCATTGACTGAGCCACTGCCCTCACTCGCATTTGAGGTAATTTCATCGATGCCATCCAACGATTGTAGCGCTTCCTCAATCGGCAGAATAATCCCCTCCTCGACTTCCTCAGGCGAGGCACCGGGATAGCTCACCGAAATCCGCACACGGTCCAACTCCATTTCTGGGAAAAATTCCTTAGTCGTGCGAAAACTGACAATCAAACCGCCCACAACGAGCACGAGCATGAGTAGATTCGCGGTCACTGAATGGCCGGCCATCCATGAAATCGATCCTTTTTGCCGTAAAAACGAACTAGATGATAATTGCTGATTCTTCATAGCAAATGCGTAAATCTAAATTAATGAGTCGATCGACCAGCGGACGACTCAGGAAGCGATGTCGCTTCGCCAGCGACGGTCACTGCCATGCCATCCGCAGCAAAACTGAGTGATGAGGTGATCAACTGCTCTTCAGCGGCGAGCCCATCTCCGATCACCACAGTATCACGGTTTTTCCACAGCACAGTCACTGGCCGGATTTCCAGCGTAGAGTCTGGCCGTCGCAACCAGACATGATCACCATGGTGCAAGGTCTCACGCGGAATCAGAAACGTGTTTGGCATTGGATGACCCACCAGATCGACGGCGACATACGCCCCTAACAACAACTTCGGTCGCCCTGCGTTCTCTGGCTTTAATCCGAGCGGATCACTCACTTCGACTAAGACACGCGCCATACGGCCATCGGGATCTAAGTCGCCAAGTAAACTAATGATACGCCCTGTCAGCGGCGACTCCGATCCACTGATACTGACCAATGCTTCGCCGCCAGGGATCTCTAATACCGGCACCCGATTTACAGGAATCGAAACGCGCACGTAAAAGCTATCCGTCGAAACCACATGTGCAACATCACCGCCGATACCCGCCAGCGAGCCCACCTCAACGAATTTCTCCAACACCTGCGCATTGAACGGCGCAGCAATCTCGGTACGCGACAAATCTAAACGCGCTCGATCCACCGCCGACTGCGCACTGCGCTGCATCGCTTGCGCCTGCTTCAACTGTGGCTCACGTAGCGCTAAGGACGAACTCTCAGCCAAAACATCGCTCGATTCACCGAGTAACTCCCACTCGCGACCTGCGACACGTTGAAAGCCCATCTCCAATTCAAACTCGGCCTCGCGCAGCTCAAAAGTGCTCTGCGCCTGTGCCAATTGCAGCTCGTAATCATCGGCTTCGATCCGTGCGAGTACGGTGCCCGCATCGACATGCTCACCTTCAATAAAGTTCGCAGCTACTTCGTTCACTTGACCACTCACTTGCGCCTTCAGCCTCACTTCACGTGCAGCAACGACCAGTCCCATGCCTTCGACACGTACGCCGGCGTTTGCCATAGTAATAGGCTCGACATCGACGAGCACTTGCATCGCCCGAGGCTGACGTGTCTTGGCCTCGGGGCCTGTCGCTTTAAGGCCCTGCATGCTTAAATAACCGAAGGCGACGACACCTAAACAGATGAGAGAGATTAAAAACTTAGACTTCATAACTTAAAGGTCGGGAGTTGTCCGCCAAGCGCTTGATGCAGTGCGATACGGGCTTTAAATAAATTAGCAACTTGAGTGATTTCATCGCGCTCAAGGTTCTGCATCGAAAGCAACGATGAAGTGACATTCAAATAATCACTCAGCCCATTGGCGTAACGATTGCGTGCCGCAGAAAGCGTCTGCCGAGCGAGGCCGAGCTCAGCGCGGAGTGCTTCTAATTGCTCGCGGACTTTCTGCTCCAGCAGCAACGCATCTTCGACCTCCTTAAATGCAATCAGTACTGCCTGTCGATAGTTCGCGACTGCCTCATCGACGACTGCCAATTGTTTTTCAACTTCCAGTTTACGGCGTCCGCCATCCATAATTGGCGCGACGATACGCCCAGTGAATTTACCGAGCCAATCATCAAACAGATCTTCAAAGTTCTCTGCACCACTCGAACCACTCAGACCAAGCGAAACACTCGGCAAGCGATCCGCCTTTGCCGCGGCGACATTCCAATCCGCTGCCTCGATACGGCGTTGTGCCGCGCGCACGTCAGGGCGTTGTTCCAGCAAATCGCTCGGCACCGCTGAGTTTGGAATCGGTGGTAGAGTTGGCGTGGTTTGCCAATCGACCTGCAAGAGCTCTGTTGCGGCCTGGCCGATTAAGAGGTTGAGCGCATATTGCGAAGCCGATCGCTGCGCCTCTGCACGCGGGATATTGGAGCGCGTGCGAGCCACCGCCTGCCGCTGTTGATAGACATCCAATGAATTTGCCTGAGAATTACGAAAGCGCAGCTCAATCAACTCTAGCTGTGTGCTATTAATCTCCAACTGTTGTTGCAATAACGCGACACGGCGCTCCGCTTCAATAATTTCAATCCAACGATTCGCGACACTCGCCGAGATCGTCAATGCAGTGCTTTGCAAATCATCGGCCGAGGCCACAGCGCGCGCTTCGGCGGCATTTTGAGTCGAGCGAATCTTGCCCCACAAATCGACGTCGTAACGAATGCCCAGCCCCACTGCATAGTTATTTGAAGCCGTATCGCCCTCGTTGCGCCACGTGCGATCATAGCCTGGGGTAAGCGATAGCTCTGGATACAAATCTGCCCCTGCTTGGAGTGCCGCGGCCTCTGATTGACGCAGACGCGCCCACGCCTGTGCGATATCTAAATTATCCGTAAAGGCACTCGCTTGCAACGTGTCGAGATCGCCGCGGTTAAATGCGCTCCACCACACCGCATCGAGTGCCACAGTTGGAGTTGCCTGCCTCGAGCCGCTAAATGCTGCTGGCAATGGTTGTAAGTCAGCCGACTCGCGTTGAGCCGCCGTATAACAGCCCGAAAGAATAAGTAAGGGAGCCACACACACAGCTCCGGTTTGGATTAAAGTCGCTTTCATCACTGCGTATTTGCCTCCAACATGCCCTTAAGTCCTGCCAATGAGAATTGATAAATATGCCCTGCGCTCGTCTCCGGCAGGCACAACACCAGTGTCGCACCCATTTCACGAATCAAACGAGTAAAGTTATAAAACTGAAATTGAGCAACGACACTAACCATCGCCAAGCCTAGTTCTTTTCGGGACGGGGGAAGAGAATCGTCTTTTCGCCGAGGGTCTTGCCTTCGAGGGTCTTGCCCCACTCAAGCTGACCTTCGAGGCGATCAAAATTATCGGCGCCGACCAAGCCACGAATCTTATCAGAAATCTCTGGCATCACCGGTGTGAGCATGACGACGCCAAGGCGCAAGGCTTCAGCCATGTAGGCCAGCGAGGTTTGCAACTTCGCCTGATCTTCAGGCGCCTCCGACTTAGCCAACTTCCACGGCGCACGTGTTTCGGCGTATTTATTAATGCCTGAAATGAAGGTAAAAATACGCTCCAAAGCCTTGTGAAACTGAAACCCTTCGAACAATGGGATCAGTTCACCCTGAGTCTTTTCCCACAGACCTTTAAGGTCTTGCTCTGGTTGCTCATCAACAGATGCCGCGGGCACTTTACCCTCGGAGTAACGGCTGCCCATGTTGAGTAAGCGGCTGACTAAGTTACCCAAATCGTTTGCAAGGTCACTGTTGTAACGGCTCATAAAGAGCTCAATTGAGAATTCACTGTCTTGTCCGACATTCATCTCACGAGTCACGAAATAGCGGAATGCATCGGTGCCAAACTGCTCGATCAAATCAAGTGGATCAACCACTTCGCCAGTGCTCTTGGACATCTTCGCACCGGAGCTCAACCACCAACCATGGACTAGGAAATGCTTGGGTAATTCAAGGTTCAATGCCTTGAGCATGATCGGCCAGTAAACCGCATGCGGTGGCACCAAAATATCTTTACCAATCACATGGTAATCGGCTGGCCAGTTCTTTTCGAACTCATCCGTGCCGTAACCCGCTGCAGTGATATAGTTGGTCAACGCATCGAACCACACATAGGTCACATAATCCGAATCGAATGGCAGCTCAATGCCCCACTCCAGACGAGACTTCGGACGGGAAATACATAGATCATTGAGCGGCTCCTTCTTGAGGAACTGCATTACATCGGCACTACGGAAGCGCGGATAGATCATCTCGGGATTTGTCTCTATTGTTTCGATCAACCAATCCTGATACTGAGCGAGTTTGAAGAAATAGTTAGTCTCTACGACTTCCTCCACTTCACCGAAGATCTCTGGCCACTTGCCATCAACCTTTTCCTTCTCAGTGACGAACTGCTCTTGGCGCTGGCTGTAGTAGCCGTTGTAGTCTGCCTTATAGATCAAGCCTTGATCAAACAGTGTCTGTAGAATCTCGCGGACGACCTTCTTGTGACGCGGCTCTGTAGTGCGGATGTAATCGTCGTTGGTAATCTCTAAGCGCTCGCAGAGCCCTTGAAACTTAGCCGCATGACCATCACAGAACTCCTGCGGCTCGATGCCCTCCTTCTGCGCTGACATTTGTACCTTTTGGCCGTGCTCATCGAGGCCGGTGACAAACTTAACCGAGTCGCCTTGCAGGCGGCGAAAGCGCGCGACGATATCTGTCAGCACTTTTTCGTAGGCATGGCCGAGGTGCGGCGCGCCGTTTGCGTAGTCGATTGCGGTGGTGATGTAGAAGTGCTTACTCATGGAAACCGAGCAAGGTGGGCGAATTCGAGCATGGGCGCAAGTCCGTAGCACAAGGACTTGGCTATCGCTCAACCAACGATTCGAGGCCTTCGACCACGAATTGTCGTTTACCCTTCCATATTCCCAGAGTCACCACCATCGCGGTGGGCGATTTGGCGCCCTTTATCTGCTGCAACTGTGCATACACGGATTTATCCGGTGCGTAGGCGGCCCACTGCTGCCCGGCTACTTCGAGTGTCATCGGCCGCACTTTAAGCACTCGTGCTTCGACGCGATACAAACGTCCGACGAATGGACCGAGCGCAGCGTCAGACAGTTGCGCGAGATCAACGGCGTCCCGCAGCGGCAACTGCATGCCTGTTTGATAAACAAGTGGCAGCTCAAAATCCAAAGCATCATCGCCCACACTCGGGTTTTCTAAATCGACAAAATCGCCAGCACGGCCCGATCCGACTGTAAACCGTGCAGCGACCGGAAAGTGGTCCGTCGCCCCACCTCCAGTCTCGCCGGCAAAGGTCCATTCCAACGGCCGGCTCAAAAGATCGGCATTCAACCCAGGTAGGATAACAGGCGTAAAACTGCCATCCACATAACCAACTCCCGATTGATCGTACAGCCCACGGGTCACCAGCAAATGCATCAGTGAGCCGCGTCGCCCACGCCACACCTCGGAATAGCGCTGTTCTGACGGCAACTCAAACCACAGATTATAGAGATCGACGCCGCCAAGCTCACGAATCGCCAGCTCATTGCCCTGCGAACCAAGCACATCATTAATCCCCGTCTCCAAGTCTGGATAGAGGATCGAATGATTATAGTGCGAGTTCAAATCACCGCCGATGATAATATCCGCCATCGGATCGGCCGCGAGTCGCGCATCGATTAAGGCTCGCAGCACCTCGGCGTTCTGCACACGGATCGGTTCGCGAGACGGGTTTGACGCTCCAGACTTCCAATGGTTGACGTAAACCGTCAGCGGGTGCGCGGCGACATTCAGCGTCACCTCCAAAATATCGCGCGCCTGCAGCAACTCATGGCTCTGCACCTCTTGAATTGGGAAACGGGAAAATACCGCATTCGTATGTGCGATCCCAGCATCTGATCCCTTCGAAGGGGCAACAGCCACCGAATAGCCGACCAAACCAGCATCACTTAACGCTTTCAATAGCCACGCTTGCACAGGTAACCCGGCATATTCCGAGCGCCAATCAGTTGTTAGCATTTGCGCAACACTGATCGCGCGGTGTTGGTCGAGAAAGGTCGACAAATCCTCAACTGAGCTCTGCGGAGTGAAGTCCGCTTCGAACTCTTGAAATAAGATCAGCTCGGGCCCGAGCCCGGCGTTAAAGGTTTTCAATACGGCTGCAATATTCTGCAGTTTCGTTAGTAACTTACGGCGCCCATAGGTAAACTGATCATCTGGCTCGTCTTGAATGTAGTCCTTATAAATCGCAATGCCGTCGAGATCGAACAGGTTCTCGACGTTGTAGGCCAGCACAGTAAATTCGCGCTCAGCCGCCAAACAAGGACTGGCAGGAAACAGAATAAAACTCAGAAAAATTCGCCAGTACACAGTGACCTGATGCATACTAATGTTCAATCTTTAGCAGAAACTGAGGCAGTCCGCTGCGCTACGCTGGCGCGATACAACGCCACATCTGGAATATCAATAATGACATGCACGACCAAACGAAGCACCACCACCCCCAACGCTTTGATCGCGCCAGAAAGTAACGCTATGCTAGTTGCCCCCGGCAATGGGAACAGCATGCCCTGTAAAATCGTAATAATCAGAATGGTGGCTAAGATCACCCAAGAGAGTAAATTCACAATCAAGCGAAGATCCGCATAGGCCGATTCGGCACGAATGTGTGCCTTCAATGCGCCAGAAGCAGACAGTGTCGAGGGCCCATGCATTCCCGCCGCACTGGACGAATTGCGCCTACGCTGCGAGCCGTCCTTCGCAGTCGAGGAACGCCCACCTCGCGGGTTCTCACGCGCGCTGCAATAGGCCGCATAGGCTTGCCCCCACTGGTGCTCCGAGAGCTTCCGAGTGCTCGGATCCATCTTCTCGCGCGATCTCCTAAAATCTTCGAACTTCTTCATGCTAGGATTAGTAAGTATCTTAACAGAATCTGCAACCCTAAGCCGCAACGACGACGCGCACTCACTTATATTTATGTACCGGCTCAATATGTACAAAACGGCCACATTCTTGTTCCTGTGTACAAACATGAATAGCCATCTAACAACCGCCGAATCGCTTCGGCGGTTGCCTGAAAACGCGAGGTAGACCGGTTACGATGCGTCCACTTGCAACATATGCACTTGCTGTTGCGGATATGGAATACTGATACCTTCGGCATCAAATTTCTCTTTAACTGCCTTTGTGAAATCAAACTTCACACCCCAGTAATCAGCAGCGTTGACCCAAGGACGCACAACAAAATCGACACTGCTATCACCTAAATTTGAGACCTCAATCTGCGGAACCGGATCTTTTAGCACACGTTCGTCAGCCTCGAGCAGGTCAAGCATCAGTTGCTTCACCTTATTTAGGTCATCCCCATATCCGACACCTACCATCATATCGATGCGACGAGTCGGGTGTGCGGAAAAGTTAGTAATCGAACCGCTCATCACCGCTGAGTTCGGCATGATAATTTTAATATTATCCGGAGTTTTCAATTCAGTCGTCAATAGTCCCACTTCCACAACAACACCCATCTCGCCACCAGCCTTGATGGCATTGCCGGCCTTGAAAGGCTTAAACAGAATCAGTAACACTCCGGCAGCGAAGTTCGAAAGCGAACCTTGCAGCGCGAGGCCGATCGCCAAGCCCGCCGCTGCCACCACCGCAGCAAATGAAGTCGTCTCGACACCAAGCTTACCAATCGCGGCGATGGCAACAAATACCACAATCGCTCCGTAAAGCATACTGGAAAAGAACCCGATCAGCGTCGCATCCACTTCTTTTTTGATCAAAGCTGCCGCGAACAGTGCTTTGACCTTTTTCGCCACCCATAGGCCCACGATTAATATAATAATTGCGGCCACGACTTTGAGTCCGAAATTCGCGATGCTTTCCATCATTGGGCCTGCGGTTGATTGTTCTTCCATGATATGTGTTTGGTTAGTTGATCAGTTTAATTCTAGAAATATACCGAAAGTCGGTAATTATTGTTATATGTGACAATCCTTACTCTTCGCTGAGACGCAAATACCTAACGTCGATTAGTCAATAAACGAAACGACTTTTTTGTTCACGCGGGCAGACGTTGATTAATTTGAGCAATCGCCCAACCTGCGTGCTCGGCAACCATCGCGTCGCTCCCAGACCCGACAATCTGCAGCGCTGGTAAGTCCACGGCCGTACCGACATTGCCCAGTACCACACAAATATTACGCCGGAAGCGGGGCAGCTTAAGCCGACGCATTGGCGAGCCGATCATACGCTCACTAAACGTCGCCTCATCCCACCCCAGCAAATCTCGAAGCGGCGGCAACTCACGGGGCGAAAACTTCGCTTCCAAGGTCGGCGTCGCCCATTTATTCCAAGGGCACACATCTAGACACTCGTCACAGCCATACAGTCGATCGCCGATCGCGGTACGATACTGTAGCGGAATTGGCCCATCATGCTCAATCGTTAGATACGAGATACACTTGCTCGCATCGAGTTGATAGGGGGCAGTGATCGCCCCCGTCGGGCACACATCGATACAACGTGTGCAACTACCGCAGCGATCCTTGACTGGCTCATCGGCGGGCAGGTCGAGCGTCGTCACAATATTTGCCAAAAACGACCAAGTGCCCCGCTTCGGCTCGACTAGAATTGTGCTCTTGCCCTGCCAACCAATGCCCGCGGCCGCGGCGATAGGCTTTTCCAATAGCGGTCCGGTGTCGACATAAGGACGCTGCGCACCACCAAAATCATCGCGCAGCGTGCGGCACAGCTTCTTCAGGTAGCGCAGCATCATGTTATGATAGTCGTCACCTAGCGCGTATTTCGCGATACGGTAAGGGCGCACTGGGTCCGGCTGATAATAATTCATGCCGAGCACTATAATACTGCGCGCTTCAGGTAGCAGTTGCTCGGGGTGCAGACGGCGGTCGTTGTTTCGCTCCATCCACGACATTGTCCCATGCTGGCCCGCAGCGATCCACTTCCGGTAATAGTCCCCACGCAGTTCCAGCGGCACCTTTGCAACGCCGAAGGCATGAAAACCCAGCGAATGCGCTGCTGTTTTGATGCGTTTTTTAATAACAATATTATCTTCTAACACCGAGCGAAGTATCCCAATGATGAATCGTGAGTCGAGTCCGTACTGAACCAGTAATTATCAGGCGGGCGCAAGTGACCTGAATTTTCATTTTTAGGGCATGCGCAGATTCTGCCGAATGATGCCACCATCTTAGCACATTACAGTTCCATGCTGGACTAGATTTGAATCGATGCACGGCAACCATTTTTTAATTCAGAACTGACCGGAAACTCCTGCTCGAAATCGAAATTCATCTTGTTTTCATCACCAGAATATTTAGTATTAAAAAAATCTCTTTTATTATTTATCCATACGTCGTCTAAGACTATGCTCAAAAAAGAATCACAATACGCTCATCACTGGCGCCTACCAACTAAGCAGCTGAAAATTGTTGGGCTCATTCTTATGATCGGATGGGCAACGAGCGCATGGATTTACAGTTATATACGCCATCACGCCATCGAATTAGATGAGATTCATTTCAATGAACTCGTTACTGAATCTGAATCTGCAATTTCCAGCCGCTTTAACAGCTATGTGGACCTACTTCGGGGAGCGGCCAGTTACTATGTGAGCTCAAATTGCGTTACCCGAGAAGAGTGGCGCACTTATGTCGATTTTCTAAAAATCCGCCAAATTTATCCAGGAATCAACGGTATTGGCTTCTGCTTACCTTTCGCTTCGATTGAGCAACACCAACAATTTCAGCAAGAAATCGAAAGTGAGTCTCTGCAGTCTCACCCCGTGGTGAATGTACCAAATGTCGCCGCCGCAGAAATCGACCCGTCATTAAAACACCTGATCATCACACACATTGAACCACTAGATATTAACTTATCAGCCCTTGGATTACAGCTTTCAAGTGAGACGAATCGCCTACAAGCTGCATTATTAGCGAGGGACAGCGGCGAGCCGAAAATAACTGGTCGCATCATACTCGTTCAAGACGGTAAAGCACGGCCTGGGTTCCTGTTGTATGTGCCCGCTTATAAACCAGGACAACCCATCACTACCCCTGAGCAAAGGAAGCAGGCCTTTCTCGGCTTCGCATATGCGCCTTTTATTACTGAGCTCTTTGTGGACGGTGTACTTGGAGATAAAAACCCAGAGCAAATCAACCTTTCGATCTACGATAGTGATTCAATCAGTCCGGACGCCTTGGTCTATTCAAACATTACCAACCGAGAGGCTAATTCGCCAGTCGATTTTGACCAAGTAAGGACCTTAAATATCGGTGGCCAAACATTTACCACTACTTGGCAAAGAGGCTCGAGATACGCTGGGGGGACTCTCTATACTGCTACCGGAGCTGGAGTACTGAGCGCTCTGTTTACATGCTTACTGGCATTTGCTGCCTGGAATTACGAATCACTCGTCAGAAGTAAGAAAATAATCGAAGTAACAACTGATGAACTCACAGCAACCAACCGACTCTTAGAATCAGAAATTGACGTCAGAAAGAGGGCTGAAAACGAAGCCGGTCGAGCTGAATTAGAGGCTAAGTCTGCGAATAAAGCCAAAAGCGAATTTCTAGCCATAATGAGCCACGAGATCCGGACCCCGATGAACAGTGTTATCGGATTTGCTCAACTTCTATCCGCCAGTAAACTTACTTCTGAACAAGCCCTCTGGGCCAGCTATATAAAATCCTCTAGCGGCGGGTTGCTCAGCCTGATGGACGATGTTCTTGATTTTTCCAAAATCGAGGCCGGAAAGATGGAGCTCGAGAATATTCCTTTTTCGCTTCGGGAAATTATTGAAGACGTAACTGGCAGCTTTTCCATTCAGGCCTCAGAGAAGAGTATTATTGTGGATGCAAAAATAGGCAGAGACATCCCCGAATATGTCTTAGGCGATCCGACACGCCTCAAACAAATTATCATTAATTTAGTAAATAATGGGCTGAAATTCACCGACAAAGGTAGCGTTTTAACCCACCTAGAATGGCTTGGAGATCAGAATAATGGGACTGCTCGTATTAGCGTGGTCGATACAGGAATCGGCATTGCTCCAGACAAGGTTGATAATCTTTTTAAACAATTCACTCAGGCAGACCTTTCCACTACCCGAAGATATGGTGGCTCGGGCCTCGGATTGTCGATTTGCCAGAGACTGACTGGGCTCATGAATGGAAAGATCCGTGCCACGAGTCCCGCAAGTCAAGGCACTACGATGACCGTCGAGATTCCCTTTAGTGTCTCAAAGAAAGTCATCAATACTCCCAACCAAGAGGTCACGCCAATAGACGCGAGTCAAAGTAATGAGCCACTCGCGAAAATCCTATTGGTCGATGATAACGATCTAAATCAAATACTAGGCTCCACCATATTAGAGCAAATGGGCTACGATGTCACTCTGGCAAATGACGGCACGGAAGCAATCAAACTAGCAAAGCAAACATACTATCCGATTATATTTATGGATTGCAGAATGCCGATAATGGACGGCTTCGATGCAACACTCGAAATCCGAAAACTCGAAGCAGCTGACTTGCTGCCGCAAGGTGCGCATAAGAAGAGAATTGCGATTATAGCACTGACTGCAAACGTCTCGAGCGAGGACAAAGAAAAGTGTACTCGCGCGGGAATGGACGATTATATTTGTAAACCCTACGAAGCCCTCGACTTTAAAAAAGTGCTCAACACATACCTCGATCAAAACTAACTGGCAGAAAGGACATCCCTGATTACCAGCTGGCAGAGTCGCTATTTTTTTGAATCTCTCGAGGCCCTGGCAGAAAAAATCGCTTCTGCCGCGTATTTTAGCTGCTAAACAAGAAGATCGCTTGCTTAAATCCCTCTCCGCCCCTGTTCTCTTGCAACTGTCCTGCTCCGCCCAGTGGCTTGCGGCCAGAAACACCAGATGAGTTACCTCTTTGAGCGAAAAGAAACGCGAAATTAGCGGCCATCAGTTCACTTCTCGAGATATAAGCTATCCCGCCACTTCACCAGAATTCACACACACTCTCACTTCCTTAACCCAGAGACATTATGTCAGTAAATTTCCCAAATCAACGTAGCCAACCTCCAATCTTCCCAGGGCTGCAAGGCTTCAAAGGCTCACTCGCCCTGCTACTCATTGCGATCGCCGTGCTGACCATTTTTCTAATGGTTAACTTTCGCGTGCAACGCGTCTCCGGCACCGAAGTCGGCATTAAGGTGAACAACGTTACTGGCGACATCACCGTCATCGCCGAATCCGGCACCAACATTTACAACGGCCTCCTAAACTCCTTTCACCTGCTCGACATGACCGTGCAGCGTCTGGAAATGGTCGCCGACCCGAATCGCGGCGAACGTAGTAACCGCGATGATCTACGCATCAAAACAGTCGACGGTTCGGACGTCTTCCTCGACCTCACGATCAACTATCAACTGCGCCGTGACATGGTCGAAGAAACCGTCACCACCTCCGGCCTCGGTGATGCCTATAAATACAAATGGGTGCGTGACTACTCACGTTCAGTCTGCCGCGCCGTCTTTGGTGAAATGACCACCGAAGAGTTCTACGACGCAAGCGTGCGTAACGACAAGGCGCAAGAGGCGATGATAGAGCTCAACCTGCTACTCAAACCCTACGGCATCGAGGTGTCTAGTGTCATAGCGGAGAAATTCAGCTTCCACGCAGAATACGAAGAACGTATCCGCGCCAAAAAGCTAGCCGACCAAGAAGTCGAAGAGCAAATCTCCAAAGCCAACGCGGCTCGCCAAAATCAAATCTTCCGCGTCGTCGAAGCCACCAAGAAGAAGGAAGTGTTTCTAGCGACCTACTCCGGCGACATGCAAAAACTCATCGTCGAAGCGACTGCCAATGCCCAGCGCGACGTGCTCGATGCTGAAGCCTATGTGATCGATACCCAACTCGGCGCCGACGCCACGTTCTACCAACGCGACAAAAACTCGCAAGGTATCCTAGTCAAAGCCAAGGCCGAAGGCGAAGCTCTCACCGCACTCGCCAACGCCTACCAAGGCATCGGCGGCATGAATCTAGTTCGTCGTGCCTATGCCAGCAAAGTGGGTGACATGAAAATTACCGGACAACCCTTCACGATCGAAAGTAAAACTGAACGCCTCAGCTACCAAGACGAGGGTGCCGTCATCAAAAAGAAGCCAGCACTCAAATAAGCAACAGCCACTCGGATACATCTTATCATGAAATTTATAAAACTGCTCTCCACCCTCATCATCCTCGCCGCAGTCGGCGTCTTTGTTGCGGCCAACTTCCTATTTATCAAAATCAATCTCGGCGAGACCGGGGTACGCACCCAGCAATATGCCGTCTTTGGTTCAAAAGGCGTGGTCCTTGAGGACTTCGGCCCAGGCTGGCATCGCAACCTGCCGCTACTCGACACTTGGAAGATTTTCGACTCGACGGTGCAAACGACTGAGTTCACCACCGAGCAAGAACGTAAGGCTACGAGGAAGATCTACAGCTTCCTGTCATCGACTTCACAACGCTACCTCGATGCCTCATCAACAGGCAGCACAGGTCAAGTCGAGCTCAAGTCCAAAGACGGCTACACCGTGCGCCTCGACATAACCGTCAAATACCGCGTCAGCCCCAACGAAGTGCACAAGCTCTACCGAGAACTCGGCTCCGAGGCTCGCTATAAAGGCATCGTCCGCGACCAAGTGCAGAAGACCATTCGTGATATCTTTGGCACCATGCTCACCGAGGAATTCTACGATCCTGAAGTGCGCCGGATCAAAACAGTCGAAGCGAAAGAAGATCTCAAAGGCGAACTCGCGGACAGCAGTATCGACCTGATTGACATTCTCATCCGCGACATCGCCTTCGATCCGTCCTATGAGCGTAAGATTCTCGACAAGAAACTCGCCGACCAAGATGTGGAGCTCAACAAGTCCCGCGCACTGGCCGAAGATAAGAAAGGTGAAACGAACCGTATCGGAGCCGAAACCGAAGCGAAGGTCCGCGTCATTGAGCAAGAGCTCATTGCGAAGAGGCTCACAATGAAAGCCGACACCGACAAAGAGATCGCACAGCTCAACGCGGATGCTCGACTCACCGCGGCGAAGCTCAAGGCCGACGCCGACCTGTATAAGGCCGAGTTCGAAGCCAAAGGTACGCTACTCGAGAAAGAAGCGACCGCCGAAGGCGAACGCCTCAAAGCCACCGCCCTCAACACCCCGGGCGGCGAGAACCTGGTTGCGTTCGAAATCATCGAGCAACTCAACCTCGGCGAGGTCACTGTATCGACCCAGAGCAACGACTTCTTAGACGTCGCATCCGTGCTCGAAAAAGTCGGCGCCAGCGCCGAATAGTTTCGACTCATTCATTTAAAAAAAGGCGATTGGTATCTAATACCAATCGCCTTTTTTTGTATCGCGTTGCAAAATAAGCAAAGGAGCGAGGGCGACTCGCCCTCGTTTACATCCACGTCGGTTCAACGTGAGCGAGTCACCCACTCTCCACTGTCAGGAGGAAAAACCACCAAACGCCCCGCCCAAATTGCCCAATCAAGACTCTGCTAAGACTAAGCCCGCGGGTGCGCTTGCTTGTGCGCCTCTTTGAGTCGGGCAATCGACACATGGGTATAAATCTGAGTAGTCGATAAATTGGCGTGCCCCAGCAGTTCCTGTACGGTGCGCAGGTCCGCACCATTATCCAGCATATGCGTAGCGAAGGAGTGCCGCAGCTTATGCGGCGTCATATCCAACGGCAGTTCTGCAGCAGCGAGATGCGTCTTTAAGAGTTTCTGCACCTGGCGCGGATCCATGCGCCGACCATTACGCTGGCACACCACTGGCACATTCAACTCTGCCGACAGCTTAAACCGATCAATAAACAAACCCAGGCAGCGCGTCGCCACAGGCCCCAGTGGGCAAAGCCGCTCTTTCTGGCCCTTGCCGAGCACACGAGCCACGCCCTGCTCCAAATCGATCTGTCCATGGTTGAGCCCACAGAGTTCACTCACCCGTAACCCGCCACCATACAGTAGCTCCAAAATCAGCGTGTCACGAAAGGCCTCGAATTCGCCGATTTTACCCTCTTGCCAGAGTAGAATCGGCGCATTCAGTAAGGCCCGCATTTGTGACTCAGATAAGAACTTAGGCAGTGGCTTACTTAACTTCGGCAGCGTCACGCCAGTAAACGGATTCGAATCTGCTAAGCCTTGCTTTCGTAGGTATAAATAAAATGCACGTAGCCCCGACACGTGATTATGCAGCGTGCGACGCGCCAGCCTCCGCCCTTCTTCAATTAAATACGAGCGCACATCCAGCGGTCGCACCGCGGCAAAATCGTCATGCCATTCCCCTCGCCCTTGCATCCATCGCATGAAGTGCTCAACCGCAGCACGATAATTACGAACCGTATAAGCGGAGACACGTCGCTCCAAGGCGAGGTGATCACAAAAATCATTTAGCACAGGTATACCTGAAGTCGGTTCGGGGTCTGCCATTACACCAACAACCTAGCTCAGCGTGCGTCGGAAAAGCGATACTCTTGTCGTTTTTTATCGCTCATAATCGAACCAAACAAAAAACGGCGACAGCTATAGGAGTGTGGGCGACTCGCCCACTTAGGCAAAACGAGGGCGACTCGCCCACTTAGGCAAAACGAGGGCGAGTCGCCCTCACTGCTTAGAATTGATACCGAAGCGACCAGAGTATCGCTGCCACACAGATCTACTTACCTAGGTCGAAGCGCTCAATCACTTCTTCTGCCAAGTAGCGATAGGCATTCGCACCAGAGCTACTGGGATCATACTCGAAAATTGATTGCCCAAAACTCGGCGCTTCACTTAAACGAATCGAGCGAGGAATCATCGACCGAAAAACCTTCTCGTCGAAGTGATTACGCACCTCACCGACGACTTGGTGGGAGAGATTGGTACGCTGATCAAACATCGTCATCAAAATACCACCCAGCGCCAAATCGTCGTTCACTCCTGCCTCACGCAGTTTATCCACCACCTTCAGAATTTGCCCGAGGCCTTCCATCGCTAGGTACTCACACTGCAAGGCGATGAGTAAGTAATCCGCAGCTGCCAAACTGTTCATCGACAACATTCCCAACGCTGGTGGGCAGTCCAAAATAATGGCATCATAATCGCCCGACTCGCGCAACGGAGCCAAACATTCGCGCAGCTGCACCAAGTAATTATCACGCTGGATCAGCTCGATCTCTATCGCTGCCATATCCACTTCAGATGGAATCATAAACAAATTACCATTTGACCCAACCGGTTGCACCTTCTCCAGAGCAGTGCCGTCGCCACAGAGCGGGCCATATAAACTGCCACCTTCGAGCTTTTCCAACCCGAGACCACTCGTCGCGTTTGCCTGTGGATCCAAATCCACTAACACCGTCCTGACTCCGCTCTCTGCGAGCGCATAGCTGAGATTGATCGCAGTCGTGGTCTTACCGACACCACCTTTTTGATTCGCAATTGTAAAAACCATGGAGCACATACCACAGTGATAGCCGCACCTCTGTTTGCGTCGAGCAGAAAGGTAACATCTCAATAAAATCTCTGCACGTCCAACAATATGACTGAAATAACATCCGTCAAAAAAGCCGTGCCCCACAGATGAGGCACGGCTCTTTTGGGTCGACCTTAGTAGATCAAGTGAAAATCGATCCGCCAACACCTGCCTAATCCACCATTCCTAAATAAAAAAGCCTTGCAGATATGCCTTGATAGTTTGCTTTAAAAATCAGGGTCTCTTTAGATCCGAACAATTAGCGAGCGACACCAGGAGTCTCCTGACGTCATCTCCAAACCCCCACTCCCAAAAAAATATAGCTATGAGCCAAGCTGACAACAAGCCGGTGATACCGCGCAATTTCCTGATCTCCTTTATAATGGTAACATTCCTATTCTCTTTGTGGGGATTCGCCAATGATATCACTAATCCGATGGTTGCTGCGTTCAAGAATGTGCTGCTACTCACGAATACCCAGAGTTCATGGGTTCAGTCGGCTTTTTACGGCGGTTATTGCTTCATGGCCATTCCAGCCGCGCTCTTCATCAAGCGCTTTACATATAAGTCCGGAGTGCTGATCGGGCTCGGACTCTACGCTACTGGTTGCCTACTGTTTGTCCCGGCAAGCTCGGTCCAGTCATTCGGCCCATTTCTGATGGCCTACTTTGTGATGACTTGCGGCCTGTCATTTTTAGAAACCACAGCCAACCCATATATTCTTGCGATGGGACCAGAGGAGACCGCAACACGACGTCTCAATCTGGCGCAATCTTTCAATCCGATCGGTTCGATCACAGGAATGTTCATTGCAAAAGAGTTCATCCTCGCCCGTCTTGATTCAGCCTCCGAAGCCGAACGTCGCGTCCTACTCGACACCGACACCGACGCTTTTAATGCCATCGCCAAAAGCGATCTAGCGGTAATTACCGGGCCTTACATTATTTTAGGGATCGTCGTCATCGTCGCATTTATCATTTTTGCACTTACAAAATTCCCACACACAGGCTCAACGGAACACAAGCCTATGGATATTAGCGGAACTTTAGGGCGCCTCTTTAAGCGTCCCATTTATGTCTGGGGCGTCGTTGCACAAGCCTTCTATGTCGGTGCACAAATCATGTGCTGGACCTTTATTATTCAGTATGCTGGTGCCACAATGGATATGAGTAAAGCAGACGCGCAAGGTTACAACATCATTGCGATGGTGATCTTCGTATCGAGTCGCTTCATCTGCACCTTCTTCTTAAGATATTTCCGCCCTGGATTCATGCTGAGCTGTCTCGCTGTCGGCGGCGCCGTGCTCATACTCGGAGTTATCTTCCTTCCTGGAATGATTGGTCTCTGGTGCCTCGTTGGCGTCTCTGCCTGCATGTCATTAATGTTTCCGACCATTTACGGTTTGGCTCTCGACGGCCTAGGCGAGGATGCAAAACTAGCTTCAGCTGGTCTAATTCTAGCGATTGGAGGCGGCTGCCTCATGCCGCCTCTTCAAGCGATGATCATCGACCAAGAAACAGTTTTTGGCATGGTCGGCGCGCGGGCATCATTCGTGCTGCCTTTGATCTGCTTCATCGTGATTGCGATCTATGGATACGCCGCGTCGTGCTTCGGTAAAAAAGCAGGACTTTCCGCGTAGCCGTCAGCTCTAGCACTTTCCACAAACGGGCACCTCACATGAGGTGCCCGTTTTTTATGTGTAGCGTTCTACGCAATCAGTATCGACGTCATAGGCATGTATACCAAATCCCTGACACTCTAGGGCTGGCATACCGGAGCCTTGCCACACTGCTTACTCCGTCACTTCGAACAGCACTTCAATGACGGCATTCAACGGTTCAGCTCGATTTAACCCATTTCTCGACGCGGCAGTTGAATCCACCGAGATCGACTAAATGGCGTTCTTGCAACTTCAAGGATGGCACGGGGCTGTCTAATTTCAGCGGATTGATAAAGACAAGCCGCCCGCCTGGGCACAATGTCTCGGCAGCAACTCGGTAAAAACTTGAAATCAAGCCTGGCAAATCATCGACCCGCACGCGGCGACCCAACGGCGGATTCGCGATGATCAGACTGACGCTACCTGGAGCGATGTTGGTGACCTCTCGAAAGTTCAGAAAGTCACAACGATGAATGGCCAGCGCTTCACCACCTTTACACGCAGACTCTAAATTGAGCCGCGCGACCGCGACTGCCTTTTTATCAATATCAGAGGCGATGATCGTCTTCACCTCGCCCAACAGCGAACGCTCGATCAGCTCTAGGCCCGAGCCACAAAAAGGGTCCCACACCACATCCTGAGATTCTGCACCAGCTAAGCGAGCCATCGCGGCAGCCAACTGCGGGTGTGTGGATGCCGGCACATCGTCGACCCGATAAGCAAAGCGAGGATCGGGCAGCACACGAGGGCTCAACTCCACAGAGAGACCCACCTTCTCGGGGTACACCTCGATCGCCCAGGGTGCTTGCCGTGCATCATTGAGTAGCTCGGGGCACAGCGCAAACGCCTGATTCACCACTGTTTGCGCTTTACTGGGAGTCACCTTCTGGCGGATGAAATCCAATCGATAACGCGGCTGACCTTCAGTGAGTTTAGTGCATAAACGCTGAGTTCGTTTCGAGGCAATGAGCTTGGCTAGGGCTGCAACGTCGTTGGTAGTATCCTTGGCGCTGCCCAACACAAAGTTAACCGAACTGAAGGTGCGTAATTGGTAAAGTTCTCCCAGTGTAAATGCCTTGTCCGCAGAAATCGCGACACAACCGGGACTGACTCTGAGTATTTTAAAACGCTCGCTGAGCGTCGGATGCGCCAACAGTTCATCTCGAACAAAGGGCTCCATGCCACGACGCGTGCGGAGGTGAATACGCAAACCTCGAGCATCCCGAATTTTAACATTCATCAATACTTTGGTCGACGGATCATTACGCGCCAATTGCGCCTTAATTTTTTGCTCAGTTTGCTGCAGAGTTTCGCTGCTATCCTGTAAATGCGCCAATTTCTCTAAAGTCGCCTCACCACCAATTTTATCCAAGGTGCGGCTTAGATGAAGCACTTCGCGCGCCTCAGTCGACTGATCCAACAATGACAGCAAGGCTGCCTCGCTCTCTTTTTTCCCGCCGAGTTTGGGCAGCGCGACCATCGCATAACGACGCACTTTCTCTTGCGGATCCTCCAGCAGGCTCATCAGCCATTGCTGGGTTTGCTTTCTTTGCTCCTTAGTTCCCTTCTCCAGCGCCACCACTCCTAAAGCGCGCACCAAACCAACACGCGCTAAGCGGTACTCAGCAGTGCCGGCATCAAACAAGGGCGCCTCATGCAGCCACAAAGCGTCCCAAGACTGTGCGCGTAACTGCTTGTAGACTTCTTTGTCTGAATTGAGAGAGTTTTTGTTGTTCATAAAGATGTGGCGAATGCGCAGTAACCGCTGCTGGGCAAAACGAAGGGTGAACGTCTAATTTTGAGCCATGCAAAGGACAACTGAAAAGAGACATGAGGTCAAATAAGGGAATCCAGCCCCCGATCCGACCTCGGCCAGCAAGCAAGCAATCGAGTGACTCGGCACTTGCCTCCACGACTACGCCGCAGTCAAGCTCTCTTGATATGAAAGATGTTGAAATCACCCGCGAGCCCATTGAGCTCCACAAACTCCTAAAGTTCGAGGGTCTCTCCGCCAGTGGTGGTGAAGCGAAGGCATTGATCGCGGCAGGCAAAGTCTTGTTAAACGGAGTGGTGGAAACACAGAAGCGCAAAAAACTCGTATCAGGCGACTGCATCGAAATCGGCGAAACAAAGCTAACCCTTCGACTCGTCGCAACTCCTGAGCAGTCTTAGCAACACGCGCATGAGCACCTTCAAAGAACTCGGGCTCTGCGACAGTCGCATCGAAGCACTGTCGCGACAGCAGATTACCGTGCCCACAGATATTCAAATAGAGGGCTACCCAATCGTCCGCAATCAACAGGACATCTGGCTCAGCGCGCCCACAGGTAGCGGTAAAACACTCGCTTATTTGCTGCCCCTACTCGCTGGCATCGATTTGAGCACGACGGATCTGCAAGTCGCCATTCTATCGCCGACTCAAGAACTTGCGGTGCAAATCCACGATTGCATCCGCGCGCTCGAATCGAGTACCACCCCGAGCGTTCGCTGTCAGCTTTTGATCGGTAACGCATCGGCGCTACGCCAAAAGGAGAAGCTAAAAAAGAAGCCTCATCTCGTCGTCGGTACGCTCGGTCGCATGCTTGAACTGGGACGCACGCGAAAGCTCAAACTGCACCTGTGCCGCAGTGTGGTGATCGACGAGGCCGATAATTTGCTCGCCGATGACAGAATCGCAGACGTCGAGGCCTTCATCAAAATGACGCCACGTGACCGGCAATTAATCTTCACCTCTGCGACCCAAAAAGGAGGTGCCTTCGGCATCGCGGAATCGATCGGCAAAGACGTGCAATGGCGCGCCGCACGATCCTCGCAAGCCCAGCCACCTGCCATTGAGCACCGCTACGTCGAGACACGCTATCATAACAAAGGCAGAGTTTTACAGCAACTTCTCCAGTCGCTCACTCCCGAACGGGCGATCGTATTCGTCCACCGCAACGTCAGCGCCGAGGAGCTTGGCGACGAACTTTCCCGGCGACATCCACAGCTCGCGGTCATCCATGGTAACTTAAGTAAATTTGCGCGACAAAATGCACTCGACTGCTTCCGCAGCGGCGAAATCAAAGTGCTCATCGCTTCCGATGTCGCCGCCAGAGGATTGGATATTAAGGGCGTCACACATATCTTCAACGTCGATCTGCCGTCGAGCTCCGACGATTACATCCACCGCGTCGGTCGAACAGGCCGGATGGGTGCCAGCGGCCACGCGCTCTCCCTCGCCAGCGAAGAAGAAATGAAGTTGATCCGCCGCTACGAACGCGACCTCAACATCCGTATCGAACGGCTCACACTCGATGATTAGAAGCTAAAAAGTGACTCCTAATGTTGACCGAGTCAGCAAGGAGCATTGCTTCAAGCGAGATCCGACACTCCGTTTTTGACGCGCACCAACAATCAAGCTCCACCACTCAGCCGAATGACGACTACTTTACAAAATGCTATGCTCGGCGCACTCGTGGCCGACGCAGTCGCCATGCCCGTGCATTGGTATTACGATACACGCGGACTCGACCAAGACTATCCAGCACTGGACGGCTATGCCGTACCCAAGAATCCACACTCCGGCAGCATCCTCTGGCGGTCAAAATATAAGCCGCGCAACCAACGCGGTGA
>JAFMHF010000025.1:26547-27850 GCA_017854655.1 Puniceicoccaceae bacterium
TGAGCCATGTGCCCGCGCTACTCGCGGCGCTCGAACACATACGCGTCACGGAGCTAGACGCACAAATCGCCACCGCCACTGAGCACGTACAACTGACCCACCGTAATCAACACGTCGTACGTGCAACCGAAGCACTCTGCCGCATCCTTGCCGAGGTGCAGAATGGCAACGACCTGCGCGCCGCAATTGCGGAACACGCCCGCGCATGGGCGACTCCTAGTCAATTCGATACATGGTCTCTATTCGAAGATCGTGCAGTCATCGGCAAGCACTTAACCATGGCGTGCTATTTACCAGAATCATTCACCGCGAGCCTCTATTTATGCTGGAAATACGCCGACAACTTCAGCGCAGGCGTGCTGGCAAATGCACATTGCGGCGGAGATAATTGTCATCGAGGTGTCGTCGTCGGTTCACTCTTAGCTGCAGCCAACGGAATTGACGCACATTGGCTAAAAGGGCTGCAGGCAGTGCACGATCTGAACCTGAGTCCTGCATAGCCACGGCCTAGCCTAAACTCCGCTGGCCAAACAGTTCCTGGGCTTCTACCTTTGGTCGATTGCGATCTTGTGCCCCTTCCGGTGCCATGCCGCGGCACAGCGATTCGTGATCACTTGCTATTGTTAAGTTTAAAATAAATTCAATTAACAATTGAATCCATGTAACAAACACGTTTTGCATCATGCATGAACAGAAAATCATTCACTTCGTGCGCTTTAATAGCACTCGCACTTTCTAGCGCAGCTTTCGCACAACAGGCAGCAACTACCGAAGTCGAGGACACGGCTAATTTCGCGCTTCCGACCTTGGTCATCCACGGACAAGAGGTCGCCAACCTACGTCCGGTGACCACTTACGATACACCCGTTTCGAATCTAGAATTCAACCCGCGCATCGACTTTCAGTCGCGCAACATGGCGGAAGCGCAAGGCGACGTATCGATTCGCGGCGGCATTTTTGAGAACACCGGCTTTCGTGTCGGTAGCGCCACGCTCATCGATCCACAGACAGGACACTACTCGGCCGAACTGCCAATAGCACCGGAAATGCTCACCACTCCAGACGTGCTGGTGGCCGGAGACAACGCGCTCTACGGCTTCAATAGCACTGTCGGCACCATCAGCTACGGCTGGAGTCAAATCCAAGACGGCGGCAGCGCCACGCTTGGCGGCGGTGACAACGACCTAAACTTCCAACGCCTGCACCACGCAGTGACTGGCACCTTAGCCAATGCCGAAGACTGGAGCTGGGGCGCTGAAATCGAAACCTCCCGCTCTGAAAGCGATGGCACCATCCAATACGG
>JAFMHF010000026.1 GCA_017854655.1 Puniceicoccaceae bacterium
AGGATGCAGGTGAGGGCAATCGCTGTGGTTTTCATATTTGAGTAGATTGCATAGATCTTTGGATATCTCAACTACAGATAATTACTGGTGGAGTTGTTGGCTTTAGGGTGATTGATCCTGGTCGAAACTTACTTACTGCGTGGAGCATACTTAACCTCTCTTTTTCACTAAATATGGATGGTTTTTTTACGCTTATGGTATCGGTGCCTAGCAGCAGTCATCGCTGAGGCATCTGCCTCGTCGGTTGTGGCTGCTGAGTCGTAACAGTGTTTAGGATCCTCGACTAGATTCGTTGCTCTTCGATGTCATAGACGTCGAACCACGTGTAAACGATTTTGTCCGCTGGGATGAACTCTGCGATGTAACCTTCGAGATACACTTGCAGCTCGATCGGCATTTCACTGATCCGCTTGAAGCGTAGGTCGTTGTTCCATTGCACCAATGCCTCATGTGTGTGCTCTGTGCCGTTGGCTTGAATCCATTCGGCTACGGCGGCATCATCGACACCTGTTGCGACAAAGGCTTTAAAGTTCTCCGCAGAGATCCCAGTAAAATTGAGAAACAATTGGTCGAGTGGGCAATCGAAGTGGTACTCGCCTGCTGTGCCAGCGATCACCGCTCGGCACTTGTCGAGTGTGCGCGCTGCGATGACGTAGCCAGCTAGTATCGCGCGCGGGCTGCGGGGAAATGCGTTGTTGAGATCGAGAGAGCTTACGTTGGATGTGGTCATTATGGATAGGAGAGCATTTGAAGGAACTGGCTATTCCAATTTATTGGTTGGTTCCTTTGGGGGCAGGTTTAGCCATACGTCAGTCACTTTTAACAATCTTTCAGGAATGGAGCTGTCACGCTAGCCTTTGTCTGTTTAATGCCTTCGACTGCACCTTGATAGAGCAGTTCACCTCCTGCATCGCCGCCGTTGGGGCCGATCTCTACTAGATAGTCGGCATCAGCGATCACGTCCAAATGGTGTTCAATGACGACTACAGTGTGGCCTTTGTCGACCAGGCGGTGCAACAATTCGATCAGGCGTTCAACGTCACTGAGGTGAAGGCCGATCGTGGGCTCTTCTAAGATGTAGAGGTTGCCTTGGCCTTTGTTGTATTGGCGTTCCTTAAAGGTGGGCATGCCTTTAGCTAACTCACTGACGAGCTTGAGGCGTTGGGCTTCGCCTCCAGAAAGGGTGGGAGAATATTGCCCGAGCGCGATGTAGCCAAGCCCAGTTTCGACCATGGCTTCGAGTAGGCTTTTTAGGCCGGTGTGGAAGCTGAAGAATTCGGCGGCTTCCTCGAAACTCATGAGCAAGGCATCGGCGATGTTTTTGCCATTCCAGCGCAGCTCGTCGAGTTCGGCGCCGTAGCGTCGGCCGTTGCAATCCTCGCAGGTCACATAGGTGTCAGGCATGAAATTCATTTCTAGCTTTAGACGGCCTGCGCCTTTGCAGGTCTCACAGCGACCGCCCTTAGTGTTGAACGAGAAGGTGCCCGCGCTGTAGCCTCGTGCGCGCGCTTCAGGCAGGCTGGCGTATATATCGCGAATGATGTCGAACGCACCGATGTAAGTGGCGGGCGTGGAGCGCGGAGTTTTACCGATCGGTGATTGATCGACCTCGATCACTTTTCGCACGGTTTCTGCTCCGTGCAACGCTTTGAAGACCATCCCGCTCTTCGAGCACCCCTCCTTAAACAGATGGGGAGTTTGTTTGGGAGTCAGCTTAGCTGATTTGATTTCAATCGCGGATTCGACCAATGGTTTTAATAAGTCGCGAGTCAGAGTGGATTTGCCGGCACCGGAGACGCCGCAGATTGCGGTCAGGCGTTGCTTGGGGATTTGTACATCGAAGCCCTTGAGGTTACGTAACGCAGCGCCTACTAGACTGATCCATTGTTCGTTGCTCTTTTTTTTGCGAGGGCTCCATTGAGCGGGGAGTGCGCGATATGCTCCACGTAAGGGGTGCGGCATGCTCTTGCGCAAGTATTTGCCTGTGATTGATGCCTTGTTTGTACGCAGTTGTGCGAGCGTGCCGCAGGCGACTATTTCGCCGCCATGGATGCCTGCGGCTGGGCCGATGTCGATGATTTGATCGGCGTGTTTCATGGTGTCCTCGTCGTGTTCGACGATGAGGAGGGTATTGCCACGGTCGCGGAGTTGTTCCAGGGCGGTGATGAGTTGTTCGTTGTCGCGCGCATGTAGGCCGATAGATGGCTCATCGAGCACATAGAGTACGCCTGAAAGGTTGGAACCGAGTTGAGCAGCGAGTCGGATGCGTTGCGCCTCACCGCCTGAGAGTGTGGCAGTGGCACGATCGAGGCCGAGGTAGTTGAGGCCAACGCGATCCATAAAGCGCAGCCGCTCTTCAATTTCAGGTAGGAGTTCGTCAAGTACGGGCCTGCTGCGCTGGTCGGTTTTTACGCGCTTGAGCGTGTCGATTAATTCGTTGGGTGTGAGTGCCAGCAACTCTGGGAGACTGACAGCGTTGTTGGTTGAACGCTGTTGGTTGTTTGAGGTTTTAAGGGGGAGCTTAACAGCACGACTGAGCGGGTTGAGGCGTGCCCCGTTACAATCTGGGCACGTGTCGCCGTCTTCGACGCCGTCGGGCACATCGATGGCGTCGGCTTCGTCTTTGCTCATCCAGTCAAAGATTTGGCCATAGCCGCGGCAGCTCGAGCACCAGCCACGTGCGCTATTCCATGAGAAGTTTTTCGGATCTAGCTCGGGGAAGGCTTCGCCAGTGATGGGGTCGGTGCGTTTCGTGGAGAGCCAAGATACGATCTCGTTTTTTGAGTTGAGCAAGAAGGCGGTGCCTTTGCCGAGTTTAAGAGCTTCTTTGAGTGCGGAGGGCAATGCTCTGTCATTGCCGCCCTCTGCCTTCGCGGAAACGACGGAGCGTTTCCCTCCATTGAGGTCGGCAATGACAAGTTCGATATCGTGCTCACTATAGCGATCTAGCTTCTGGAACTGACTGATGGGCACGAGTTGGCCGTCGATACGTAAGGTCTCATAGCTGTGCTCACTGGCCCAATCTGCGAGCGGCTGGTGGTGGCCTTTGCGTCCGCGCACCAGTTGAGCGCAAAGATGGAGCTGCTTTGCTTTGGATTCGGCGAGGATTTTTTTGAGGCGCTTGAGTAGTGCGCCTTCGCTCTGACTGATCACAGCTTCGCCAGAGCTAGGAGAATGTTGGATGCCAATCCGAGCATACAGTAAGCGTAGGTGTTGAGCGACCTCGGTGATTGTGGCAACGGTGGATTTACGCGTGCCTTTGGTCACGCGTTGCTCAATCGCAACGGTGGGCGCGATGCCGTGCAGCTCATCGACATCGGCACGTGGCATTTGCTCCACAAATTGGCGTGCATACGCAGACATCGATTCCATGAAGCGCCGTTGGCCTTCGGCAAATATGATGTCGAAGGCGAGGGATGATTTGCCGGAACCTGAAACGCCAGTGATGACGCTGATCTTATTGTGCGGAATCTCGCAGGAGATGTTTTTTAGGTTGTGCTCACGGGCGCCTCGGACTGTGAGAGAATGAGGGGGAGAGTTGTAACTGGACTTTGGTTCGGCTGCTTTGAGCTCGGCGGACGACACCGAGGTAGTCCCTGCCAGTGCATCGCGCAGGTATGCGGCAGTTTCGCACTTCGTTTTTGCGATGTCAGACGGTTTGCCTTGTGCGACGATTTGACCGCCGCCAATTCCAGCTTCGGGGCCGATTTCGACGATCCAGTCGGCAATTTTAAGTATGTCTATATTATGCTCAATAACGATGAGCGAGTGGCCCGCATTGACTAGGCCTTGCAAGACGCCGATCAAGCGTTTGACGTCGGCACGGTGCAGGCCTGTGGTGGGTTCGTCGATTAGAATGAGCGCATGCCCAGACTTTTCGGCAATCTTGCCGAGATAGCGGATGAGTTTAAGACGTTGAGACTCGCCGCCCGAGAGTGTGTTGAGGGGTTGACCGAGTTTTAGATAACCGAGGCCGACATCGATCATTGGGGTGAGGCAACTAGTGATTTTCGGGTAGTCTGCGAAGAAAACGACTGCGTCGTCGACATCCAGTTCGAGGATTTCGGTGATACTGAGAGCATTGAATTGAATCTCCAAAACTTCAGGTTTGAAGCGTTGACCGTCGCAGCTCTGGCAGGGCACGAAGAGATCGGATACGAATTGCATCTCGATACGTTCGTAGCCGAGCCCCGAACAGGTGTCACAGCGACCGTCACCGCTGTTAAATGAGAAATGCCCGGGCATCATGCCCGCTGATTGAGCGGACTCTAGTTTTGCAAATAATTTGCGGATTTCAGTCCACGCATCGGAGTAGCTAGCTGGGTTGGATCGTGGTGTTTTACTGACGGGGCTCTGATCGATGAGCACCACATCGGAAAGCGGTAAGGTGGAGTCGATATCTTTGATCGCCGCGGGGTCGTCGGTAATCAGCCCTTTTTGGGCGAGTAAATTTTGATAGATGACGTTGTTGAGTAGGGTGCTTTTTCCAGACCCAGAGACGCCGCTCAGGCAGACAAAAGCTTGCTGCGGAATATGTAGGTCAACTCCCTTGAGGTTGTGCTTACTCGCCCCGTAGATGGAGAGCGTCTTTAAGTTGGAAGGTGGGAAAGTTGAAAGGTGGGAAGGTGAGGGGATGCGTGTTCTTTTAGGGGGATCGATTGTTTCGCGCCCAGAGAGGAAGCGTCCGGTGATGGTATCCGAAAGTAGGATACGATTATAGTCGCCATTGAAAATGAGTTGGCCGCCGTGGATGCCCGGCTTTGGGCCGATCTCGATCAGGTTGTCGGCGGCTCGCATGACGGCCTCGTCGTGCTCGACCACGACCACCGTGTTTCCTTGAGTGGTGAGTCGGCGCAGAATCGAAATCAGGCGATCCATGTCGCGGGCGTGTAGACCAACAGATGGTTCATCGAGCACGAAGAGTGTGTCTACCAGAGATGAGCCGAGACAGGAGGTGAGGTTGACTCGCATGGTCTCGCCGCCTGAAAGGGTGCGGGAGGTGCGGTCGAGCGTCAGATAGCCAAGACCGACTTGGTCGAGAAACGAGAGTCGACTGATGATTTCGCTGAGTGCCGAGTGATCAGTGGAGGGCAATGCTCCGTCATTTCTACTCTGAGTTGAATGCGGCAAAGAAGGAGCGTTGCCTTCTAGTAACGTGAGTAACTCGCTCACACTTTTTTGGTAAAGGTCGGGAAGGGTGAGGTCGTTCCATTTCCAATTGAGTGCTTCGGGTTTGAGGCGTGAACCGTCGCAGTCAGGGCAACGCGAATAGCTCCTGAACTTCGAGAGAAATACACGGACGTGCATCTTGTAGATTTTACTCTGGAGCCAGTCGAAGAAACGATAAATGCCATACCACTGATTGTGGTTTTCTTTATAGTTCGATTCGCCTTCTAATATGAAGAGGATTTCCTTTTTGCTCAATTTTGACCATGGCAGGTCAGTGCGAATTTTGTGTTTTTTGGCTGCGCGCTGTAGGTCGCGTAGGCTTTCGCTGTAGACTGCGCCTTGGAACGCACGAATAGCACCGTCATCGACTGATAAGCTCTTGTCGGGAGTGACTAAGTTATAATCGATTTCGATGATGCGTCCGAAGCCCTTACATTTTTCGCAGGCACCAATGGGTGAGTTAAAAGAAAAGAGCGGTGCGGTGGCAGGCCGATAGGTAATGCCTGTCTCGGGAGAATGAAGCCCGTGGGTGAACTCGGCGACGGTTGCGCCATCTATATTTAATATTTGGATCTGGCCTTTACCGAAGGTGAGCGCGGCTTGTGCGGCTTCGATGAAACGAGAGCGGGTTTTCGACCCCACCTTGATTCGGTCTTGAATTACCAAAAGGCTAGTGGTCTGAGACTTAAGGGCTGAGGTCTGAGATTGGAGGTCTGAGATGCGAATAACGCTGCCGTTATGGACAACTCGAGTGTAACCTTGGGCCGAAAGGGGTTGAAGGATCTCGCTCCACTCGAATTTTTCGGGACGAGTGATCGGAAAAGCGATCAGCACGGTCTGGTCTTTGTGCGCTTTGAGTAGTTTTTTCCAAATCGATTGTGGGTTGTCGTCGGTGATTGGCTCACCCGTGGCTGGGTCGATCAGTGTGGCGACATTCGGAAACCAGACTTTGAAGAAATCGCAGAGTTCGGTGATGGTGCCGACGGTGGAGCGCGAGGTTTTAACCGTGTTGGACTGTTGAATCGCGATCGATGGGCGAATGTTCTCGACCGAATCGACTTTCGGGCGATCCATCAGCTCCATGAATTGGCGCGTGTAGGGGGAGAATGTCTCGACGTAGCGTCGCTGGCCTTCGGCGTGCAGCGTCTCAAATACAAGAGAGGATTTGCCCGCGCCACTGAGCCCGGTGACGACGGTAAGTTGGCCAATGGGTAGGTTGAGGTCGAAACCTTTTAGGTTATTTTGGCGGACGCCGCGAAGGTTGATGTATTCTTTGGAGGCCATCGTGTATGAGCCAGAGGAGGCTGAAAATTCTAAAACAGTAAGAGGTCTAAACGTGGCAGGCTGCCATACCTTACACTCGAGGGCTTGCTGAACCGAAAAGAAGAGATTTATCTAGGCCATTTCTAGTAAATGTGGATTGCCCGAACTGAGTGGCTCGAACGTGCCTCAATTTTCAGCGACCGGTGTTTGGCACTCTTCGACAGCTCTGCGAAGTCGACGGCGTAGGTGGGTGCGGCGGACTTGTTGGTCGTTGTTTTTAATCGCCATGGAGTAGGCGTCTAAGGCACCGACAAGATAGACTTTTTGGCGCGCACGAGTGATGCCAGTGTAGACTAGGTTGCGTTGCAGGAGCATAAAGTGCTGTTTCAATAAGGGGATGATGACGATGGGGTATTCGCTGCCTTGGCTTTTGTGAATCGAAATACAATAGGCGAGTTGAACTTCCGAGAGTTCGCCTTTGGTATATTCGATGATATCACCGGTGAACTCGATGGTGATACTAGAGCTGTCGGCGGCAATACTGCGAATGATGCCCATGTCGCCATTAAAGACATTTTTGTCGTAGTTATTGCGGGTTTGAATAACTTTATCCCCGATACGGAAGGTGTTACTGCCATAGGGGATTTCGGCGGGCAGTGGCTTGCGTGTTTTTTCGCGAAAATGGGTTTGTTTGGCGGGCGCGTAGTCGGGGTCGGAACGGAGTCTGGATTCAGCGGCGGTTTTTGGGTTAAGGCACTCTTGGATTTCGGCGTTGAGCACGGTGATGCCGCCGGTGCCGCGATGCATGGGAGACATGATCTGAATATCTCGAACGGCGTTAACTTTGTGGTGCTTTGGGATGTAATCGCGGGCCAAATACAAAATCGCTTGAACGCACTGCTCTGGAGTGTCGGCTTCGATGAAGCTAAAGTCCTTGCTGGCATCTAGATCGCGGAGGCTGCGGAAGGTTGAGCCTGGATGGGATTCACCTTTAAGGATACCGTGAGCTGTGGTGACAATGCCGCTTTCTTTGCCTTGTCGGTAAATGGTATTGAGCCGAGTGACGGTGGCGGGCGGAGCGGCCATGAGATCGCCCAAGACATTTCCGGCGCCAACCGAAGGGAGCTGGTCAGCGTCGCCTACCAGCAGTAAATGCGCACTGCTGGGGACTGCTTGCAGTAGGCTGGCAGCGAGGCGAGTGTCGAGCATACTGGTTTCATCAAGGATGAGTAAGTCGCAGGGAAGTGGGTTGTCCTCGTTGTAAGTAAAAGTGCGCGAGGCGCCGTCGTATTTGAGTAGTCGATGGATCGTGCTTGCGGGCGCACCGGAGGCCTCGGCCAAGCGTTGCGCGGCACGTCCTGTGGGCGACGCGAGCAAGATTCGGGTGCGCTTGGCGCGGAGGATGTCGACGACTGCGCGGAGGATAGTGGTTTTGCCTGTGCCAGGGCCACCGGTGATGATGGAGACTTTTGCAGTAAGTGTTTTACGCAGGGCCTCGGCCTGTTGATCGGCAAACTCGAAGCCAGCTTTTTGCTGCGCCCATAGGATCGCTGGCTCGATCTTAATTATAGGTAAAATCGATGCGGTGCTGTCGATCCGGGCGATGGCTTCGGCGATGCGTTTTTCCGCGCTGGCGGTGGTGGGCATCTGACAGGCTGGGCCGAGATATTCGTTTTTTTCATCGTAGGCCTTAATTGAAAGAAGTTTATTGGCGTCGTTGAGCGCATGAATGCGGCGCTGAATATCGATGGGGTCGACACCGAGCAGCTTCGTAGCGCACTCGAGGATCATTTGCTCGGTGCCCAGTGTATGCCCACCGTCTTCGAGGGTGCGCATGGTATGGATGATGCCAGCATCGATCCGTTCTTTGCAATTAGTCGGAAAGCCGAGGTTGAGGGCTATTTTATCAGCGGTTTTGAAGCCAATACGTTCGATATCTTCGGCGAGCCGGTAAGGCTCGTCTTGTAGAATTCGCTTGGCACCGCTGCCGTATTTTTTAACGAGTCGCACGCATTGGGACGGGGTGACGCCGTAGGTCTGTAGAAACATCATCACATCGCGCACTGCACTTTGATCGTCCCACGCAGCTTTGATAGATTTGGCACGCGTTTTGCCGATGCCAGGGATTTCGTGAAGTCGGCCAGAGTTTTCGCTAATGATCTTCAGGGTGTCGGCACCAAAGTGGTCGACGATTTTCTTAGCATAGGATTTGCCGATACCATGAATTAGGCCGCTGCCGAGGTATTTGCGAATGCCGTGCACCGATGCGGGAAGCTGCGATTTGAAGCTGGCGACTTTGAACTGATCGCCATGCGTGCTGTGGCTGCTCCATTGGCCATTAAGCTTAAGCGTTTCGCCGCATTGTACGCCCGGCAGTGGGCCGAGGATGGTAACTGGGCGCTTGCCGTTGGCGACGCTGACCTCGGCCACGCAATAGGCATTCTCTTCGTTGAAGAAAATGATCCGTTCGAGGACGCCTGTGATGGATTCGTTTGAGTTGTTCTCTGCCATGATTGCGGGCTTTTTAACAGACCTACAGAAGCGTGACGGAAGGTCAATGCGTGTATGGCTTGGCACGAAAAAGCCCTCGCGCGGTGCGAGGGCTTTTGAAAATAACAGGTGGATGTTATTGCGAGAGAATAACTGGGGGGCCTGGCGGAGATCCAGGAGGAGGGCCCGCTGGGCCTTGCTCAGCATCCATGGTGAAGATTAATTCGTCGAAAGGCACGTCGCCGATCGCATCGATTCCGCCGAAAATGAAGGGTCTCGGTGCTGCTTGAGCTCTCTGAATGCGAAGGTCGCTAGCTGCCAGGGTGTATTTCGCGGGTTGAATCTTGTAGTCGCTCTTCAAACTTTCAGGAATATATCGGACGATGACATATCTGCGTTCGATCTCGTCAAAGGTATGTTGGACGCGTGTGCTCTCGCCTTTAACCTCAACGGTAAATGAATCTTCGATGTCGTAGAAAAAGTCGCTTGGGACGCGAACGATTTGTTGCTGCTGCTGTGCTGCCATAAAGAATTCGAAATTCGAATCGTCGTTGGCGGCTAATTGTGCGCGTTCGGTGTGGCCTAGTTCGTTAGTAAAAGTGGCGACCCCGGTTTGCTTGTCGGAAGTGAACTCTTCTGGCAAGTGGTTGGTTAGATATAATTGCAGTGTGCCTTGATTACCTGCATTGAAGTTCATGGAGATGGTGCGCATCTGTGTCTTTTTGCGTAAGTCAACAATGGCGATCGATTCTTCGCCACCAGGGAACCCGTAGGAGGTGGTTGGATCATCATCCTGTAGGTTTAAGGCTGAATCTAGGGCTCCGCCGCTAGCATAGATGATGCGACTGCCGGTGTAGGCTGCCCCGAAGTCGTACTCGATAACAGGGGACTGTGTTTTGATGGTTTCTTCAGTTGCTTCACCTTTGCCGAGTTGAATGTTAGCTTGTGTGATATTTAAAGGGCCAGTTGCCCCAAACTGTCCGATACGGCCCTTATTAATTATGTTGAATCGCACCAGCAGGTAGCGGGTATCGACTTCTGCGAAGGTGGTCGACGGTATGTCGCCTTGGTGGAATGCAATTGGTTGTGTCAGTTTGACCCACTTTCCAGCTTCAAGTGGGTCGAGGACGTTCGAAGACATCAGTTGCATCGTGCCTGCTGCGCTCTCGTTATTAAAATAGAAGCGGGACACCTTCATGAACTGACCTAAATCGATAATGTAATCGTGTTGTCCTTGAGAGATGGTGTAGGTGAGCGCTGAGTTGTCGCTGAGTAGGATAGATTCATCAAAATAGCCTACATCTGGTACTTGAACGCGGAGAAATTGTTCGTCTTTAACGATCACTAGGGTGGCACCCATATGCCATCGCGCTAGATTTTTCGGTATGCCCTGAAGTTGTTTTTCGCTAGGACTTGGGACACGATAAAGGTCGATCGGCGGGGCGGATTGCGCCTGCGTGCTGGTGTTGAGTGACAGTGCAACTCCAGCGAAAAATAATGCAGCGATTATTTTCTTAAATTTGAGGATTAAATTACTCATATATATAATGAATTCATATGACTTTATTCGAAAACTTCAATGCTTATTTAAATGTATCCTACGGAAGATTGCAATATATTATTAGTCAATCGGATAGCCACTATTTTAAGCCTTTACTAATGACCCTTTAAAAGCAGATAATCTGACAAATAATGAAGGATTTAGGTGGGCGACCACTACCTCATCTACTAACGTGAAATAATTAAAAATTGTGGAAACTTTAAAAATATCAGTTCTTCGGCCGATGATTAGACTTTTTATCACTTCGGTGATGCTACTTGTAATGATGGCACTCCCGCTGTCCGCACAAATTAATGGCACACCGGACTTTGCGCCGTTTTTACTGGATAAGCGCGTCGAACGTGAAGATTACAATCTACGGCTTGGGCCAGTTTTGATTGATATGATTGGTACTTTCGGTGTCGAATTTAATGATAATGTGAACACTTCGCAGAATGATCCAATTGAAGATGTGATTTTAAAGCCTGGGATTTCGTTCGGTTTGAAGTGGGCGATCAATGAGGACAATGACTTGGATCTGAATATCGGTGCAGAATATTGGCACTACATGGACAACGATGAATTGAATGAAGTCTCCAACCAGATCGCGCTGTCGCCGGACACGGAACTGTCTTACCGTGTGCTAGTTGGCGACATGGTCTTTCGGGTTTATGATCGGATTCGGTATTCATTCGATTCAGCGGATTCTGTGGCGGTAGACAACCAGGGGAATGTGACCGATGAAGATCCTGTCGCATTTACTCGTTATAACAACGTCTTGGGTATTCAGTCAGAGTGGTTTATTGGTGAGACAGTTTTTGCGACGCAATTGAGTCGAACAGACGAGTGGAGCCCTGACCAAGAGTTTGAGTATATTGATCGTGAAGAGTATAAAGCTGCGTTGAATGTCGAGCGCGATTTGGCCGCAAACTTCACAGTGGGCATTGGTACCGCATATACGACGGTTGATTACGATCAGGATATTAATAACGACGGCTCTAAGTTTTCGATTGGGCCTTACTTTGATTGGAGCGTTACCGAATTGATTAGCCTGTATGCCGGCGTGGCATGGAATTCTCTAGATTATGATACTGGAGGACTGACTGATGGTACTGTTTATGGTAACGACGACGAACCGGATGATTTAACTTGGAAAATTCGCCTTCGTCATACCGCAAATGAAGTGTTCAATCACCAAGTCGAATGGTATCGTGCGATTACTGGCGGTAGTACTTCTAATTATAATGAGATCGATGGGGTCCGTTATACCGCTTCGTATAACGCCACTGCTCGCATCCGCTTGGATGGAACGGTCGGTTACGAAGAGAGTAATAGCTCCGGAGGATTGATTAATGACAATTTCGATCGATGGACCTATGGTCTTTCGACTGAGTTGGTGCTGGGGCCGCGGTTAACTGCGGACATTGCTTATCGTTATATTGATAAGAGTTCGGACGCAGAGTTCCAGAGTTATGAGCAAAACCAGCTCCGTATTTTCTTTAAGTATGACTTCTAGCAAGTTCGATCGGAGTATGTGCGAATTGAGTATCAAGCTGGCGTTGGTTTGTGCTATTATTCTACCTTTAATTGGGCAGGGTCAATCCGTGCCGGTGGTGAAGCCTGCTGCTACCGTCGAGGTCGGGCCGACTCAAATGGGCTTGCTTGATGACGACTGGGAGCTGCAAGTCGGCGATCGATTGGTTTATCAAGTGCTTGAAGAGCATGAGGAAGAGTTGCTGTTGGCAGTGAACGGTAATGGTGAACTGCTGGTGCCGTTGCTTGGTTCTTTTCCTGCCGAAGGTAAGACCAGTAAGGGCTTAGCCTACGAAATTAAACAGAAGTTGGAGGTGGATTTCTTTCACCGTGCGACTGTTTTGATCACGCAACGAGAAGTGGACCGGAACCGTGGGCGCGTTAAAGTAATTGGTGAGGTGAAGCGGCAAGGGGAACAACTGATTCCAGCCGATTCGCCACTGACATTGAGTCAGGCGATTCTAGCCGGTGGTGGATTTACTCTGGATGCGGATGAATCGAAGGTGAGTGTTGTATCCGCGGGGCAAGAGCAACCACGAGTCGAAGTGGATCTCGGAGCGATGCTTTCGAGTGGTGATCTCTCTGAGGACCCTATTTTGATTTCGGGGGATGTCGTCATTGTTGCGCGAGCGGATCGCGCCGGTAATCAAGTGTATGTGCTTGGTGCGGTGAATTCCCCAGGTCTATATTCAATTCGGGGCAGTCAATTTACACTCAGCCAAGTAATCTTGATGGCGGATGGGTTTACCCGATTCGCCAAAAAAACGAAAGTTCGCCTCGTTTCGAAAGATGGCAAAGGCGAGAAAGTCGAATCACTGGTAAATGTGGGTAAAATACTCGATGGCGGAAATCGCGATAATGATCCAGTGGTGCAGCCAGGAGATATGGTGATTGTGGAAGAGAAGATGATCAGCTTTACTGGCTAATTGCTAGGTGCGCATTGACTGCCACGATGATTTCAAGATTTCGAAGACATGGACGATTTATTTCAGGATGAGAACAATACAAAGACGGTCGATTACACGGAGCTTTTTCAGCAGATCGTTTATCGGGCGAAGATTGTGCTGCGCCGATATTGGTGGATCATTCCTTTAGCGATTACTCTTGGGGTCACTTATAAGGCAGTCGAAAGTTTCGTTGCGGATCCTTTTTACAAATCGACTGCTCAGATGATTGTCAGTGGGCGCATTGCATTGCCTGAGAATGATATGTATGCGGAGGAGCGTGACAATTTCATCGGCACACAGATAGAGTTAATGCTCAGTGATCAGGTGCAGGCGCGTGCAGTCGAACGAATCCGTTTGGTGAATCCTGATTTGCACGATGCATTGATGGCCACCGAGGCCTATCAAATCGACGGATTGCGTGCGTTGAGTGTCGAAGCGGACGTGAAACGCGATACTTCAATTTTCGCGCTGAGCGCATTCGCACCTCATGCTGAATATACTCAAGCTTATTTAGACGCAGTCATGGAGGAGTATATTAATCGGCGAGTGGAGATGCGCTCCAAGACTTCGGCACGAACCTATGACGCGATCGTTGCTCAATTAAAAGTGTTAGAAGCAGAAGTGGATGCGGGAGAAGACGCAATTGTTGAGTTTCAGCAGCGCAATAATATTGTATTCATCCAAGAACAAGGTGCTGCGGCAAGCACGTATCTGGCTGAATTGAAACGTGAGCTCGCTGAGTTAAATACAGAGAATCGTGTTTTAACTTCAATTCTGAATGTGGATGCAGGGAAAATGAGCTTATTACTGGACCAATGGCAAGGTGCGGAGGACACTTCATCCGCCGCTAGTGGTGGTTCTGATGCGGATGATCAATCATACCAATTTAGTAAAAAACAATTGCAAGTATTGCATGCCCAGTTGGATGAATTTTCGATTTATCTGCAACCGAAGCATCCAAAAATAATTGGTCTTAAGAATCAGATCGAACGCACGGAGAATCAGTTAGAAATCCAACGAGAGCAGACCCTGAGGCGCATTCGTGAGCGACAATCGGTGCTTAAAAATACGGCAGCAAATTTGACCTTGGAGATCGCAATTTGGGAGAAAAGTGCTCTGGACAACGGGCGCTTAATCGCAGAATTTGAGCGACTGCAATCACGCTTAGAGCGTTCAAAGGCTGCAAGTGTGAATAGTCAAGACTCTCTGCAAGCAATTGATACGAATCAGAATTTACAGCAAGAGACCGTCTCGATTCTGGTCAATGCGCGTAAGCCGATTCCTGCTGGAGTTGGATTGGTTAAGCGATTTGCGATGGGCGCGTTGTTTGGGGTGGTTTTGGCGGCAGGTGTACTTTTCGTATTGGCCGCAATCGACAATCGAATTTTAACTGCAAGTGAGTTAAGTTCCCAATTTAAGGATCCTTTGATTGGTGCGATTCCGTTTGAGGGCAGCAATGAAGGAGATGTAAATTCTGTGCTGCTGCGTAAGAATGATGACCGGTATGTGTTTGCTGAAGCATGTCGAAATCTGAGGACGTCTGTTTTCTTCATGGGGGATGAGCAGGTGAAGCCTAGCGTATTTGCTGTGACTAGTGCGATTCCATCGGAAGGAAAGTCGACAGTATCAGCGAATCTGGCTGTTGCGTTGTCATTCGCGCATTCAAAGGTTTTGCTGGTTGATGCGGACTTACGTCGCGGACGTTTGCATCACTTGATGCAGTTAAAAAGAGAAGGCGGATTGTCAGATATTTTGGATGGCAGTCTAACGCTCGACAGTGCTTTGCAGTCGAGCAGTTATGAGCACCTCGATTTTGTTTCGATCGGCCGCTATCCAGATCATCCCGCCGAATTATTAATGAGTGAGTATATGGATCAGTTCATTAGTGAGGCGAGAGAACGGTATGACTTTGTTATTTTCGATACAGCACCGATTCTTGCTACTGATGACACGTCTGGTTTTGCTGCGAAGATGGATGCAGTGTTATTTACTATACGTTGTGCGCATACCCAGGTTCGACAGATTAAGCCAGCAATGGCTCGTCTACGTGAGCGTAATATTGAGATCTCCGGATTAATTCTTAACTACGTGGACACGACGCAACCTGGTTACTATTATTATAAGTATTCGGAATATTACACCGATCCTAAGAATAGTGAGCAATCCCCCTCTCAGCAAAGCACTGCATAGCAATTAGGACTACGCACATCTCTCTGATAGTCGCCTCAATCATGGATTCTGAACCTAGAAAGCATCGTCGCCGCACCAAGCATCGCATCGAGCGCAGTTCTAAGAGTTCTAGAAGGTCGAGCGGTTCTAGAAGTTCTAGAAGTTCCAGCGGTAAGCGCCGCAAGTCCTCATCGACAACGGCGACGTCCTCATTTGCCCCGGTGCATGCTTCGAAGGTCCCAATTACGATGGGAGAGGTGGCGATTCAGCGACCGTCCGAATGTGCTGCCTATCTCTGGGCTTTGTTGGGTGTCTGTATTTTGATCCTACTCGGCGGTGGGCATCATGTTTGTGCCTTGGGTTTTGCATTGGTTCTGCCGGGAGTGGCCTTGTTGCTTCAACCTCCGCAGCGGAGTCTCGGCAAGTGGATCGATGTTGGTATCGTTGGAATGCTGGGTGTAATGCTGTTTGCTTTTGTGCCGATGTCTTATTGGCAGGAGCCCGTATGGCGAACGACAGCGATTGATGTCTTTGGGATTGAATTACCTGCTGTTTTAACGGTGCAGCCATGGATGAGTTTTGAGGCATTCTTGTTGGCGATTGCCGGCTTTAGTTGGTTATATGCTGCGGGGAATTGGAAGGTGAATGTTGAGGGGCGCAGGAAGATTTATTTCGCCGTATCTTGTGCGATTTCGCTGTTTGCCATTATTGTTATCTTGGGAAATTTGTATGGTTGGCGTTACGCTGGAGCGAAGGATTCAGCTACATTTAGTTTTTTTCCAAATCGTAATCAGACCGTCAATTTTATTGCGATTGGCGGCGTGCTTGCATTTGGCTATTCTATGGAAGGCTTGAGGGGGAAAAAGTTGTCTCATGTTGTCGGTTTGGTCGCCTCTTTACTAGCGCTGCTCGCTTTGATATCTGGGGTCTCCCGGGCGGGAGTAATGTTGTATTTTGGTGGCATCTTTCTGTGGCTCATCTTTATTCTGCGAAGCACTGCTGCATCGTTGTTTTTAAAAATAGGGCTGCCGATATTGCTGCTGTTTTTTAGCTTCTTCATCACTAGCCACGATACTGCAGTGAGTCGCACAACTGAGTTTATTTCTTCATCTGCCGAGTGGGGGAGCGATTTTCGAGTATTAATCTTCAGGGATACTTTGAAGATGATTCAAGATGCCCCGCTGACTGGAGTGGGACTTGGGAATTTTTCGACTATATTCCCTCAGTATCGAAACCTTTCACGAACTGAACACAATGTGGTGCACCCAGAGAGTGACTTTACTTGGCTGGCGGCTGAATGCGGCCTGATAGTAATTTTATTTTTGGCGATTTTGATTATCTCATATTTCAGAAAATGCCGGGCATCAATGAACGGGCGCAGTATCGCGTATCGAACAATCGCGTTGATTGGTGTGATTATGTTCCTGGTGCATGGCTTATTTGATGTTTCAGGCCACCGACCTGGGACTGCTTATTTCGCAATTATTTTTGCCGCTTTGGCGCTGCCGAATTCGGTGGAAAATAGTGCTACAGTTAAACCTGTGATCTGGCGGTGCCTGGGTGCCGGATTGTTGTTTTTTGGAGTGCTTTGGATAATTGGTGGCCTATTTCATTTGCCAACACACTCGACTGTGGCGCTGGATATTAACGAATCACGAGCGGTTGAAAGTCGTTCGCTTCACGATTTGGATCGAGCCAGTCAGGCGGTGGATGCAGTGATCGCGTTGCAACCATTGCAGTGGCGCGGGTATTTCCAACGTGCTCAGATCGAGTTGTCGCGCGGTGGCGATCGTTTTGAAGTGGAGCAAGATTTTCGACGCGCGCGGTTTGTTGAGCCTAATCTCGAAATGATTGCTTATGAGGAGGGCCTAGTCTGGTTGCCTTACGATGTGAAGCGCACAGTTTCTGCATGGCGGGACGCCTTGAATCGTACTGTTGGGTCTAGGAGTCGATTGATTGAAGCAATATTGCGAAAGGCATATCGAAATGATGCTTTAATGGCGGGATTGATTGAGCTGTCGCAGGCTTATCCTGATTTTCGCGCTCGATTAATTCTGTATTTACGTGGTGACGCATTGAGCCGTGAACTCGAGCAAGAACTGCTTTCAGATCCTTCATTGGGGAAATTTACAATCCAGCAGCGAACGGCGATTGTGAAACATTGGATCGGTTTCGGAGAAATTGATGATGTCGAAGCATATTTGCAGGCGTTTGGAGATACCTTGGATTCACCTTGGTTTATGTTTGCGCAGCTTCGCTTTAAAGAGACCCGGCTCGAGGAGGCAGTTGATATGATTCGTGAAGGAATGGCGGTTCCTGGAATTCCAGAGGTGGCAATGGGGCAAGGTCAGATTGATAGTCTAAAGCGCGTGTTTTTCCTGTCTACGAATGACTTTTCAAAGGGCATTGCACTTATCAGGTATTATCTTGAGCGCGCTGAATATCGAGAAGCATTACGTGTGATTGATGCCTTACTTCAGCTGTCGGAGCCTCCGGCCTATGTGTATTATTGGCGTGCTGAAATACTGTATCAACTGGAGGACTATCCTGGGAGTTGGTCTGCGTTTGACGCTTATTGGAAGCAGATTAAGTAAGGCATCGTCCTCATCGATTCCATGCCCGGCGACTGTGGGTACCGCTATTTAGCTTTGGAGCTCACTGCACCACCTGCAAGTGCGTCTGCCAATGCCCCGCGGGCTGCCTCGATCACTGCCGAGCATTGGCCCATAATCCCGCCGCTTGCGGCTCTGGCGATTGCCCCACCGCCGGGCTCTCCAGGTTCGATTGTAACCGCTGCGACCTTCAAGAGGATACCGTTGAAGATCTGAAGTTGATTTCCTCCCATTTCCAGATAACTTCTCAATATGATGTTCAAAATCGTCCAACTCATGGTAGCCTGCGCTATCTTCAACCCGTTCTGCTGTTGCACAGCAGGGCTGTTGAGTTTGAACGATGTGGAGGATGCAGCTCCCGCACATGGCTGCTGCCAGTCGCAGTCATCTGATTTGCCCGCTGAGGGTGATATGAATCAAGAACATGATATGGCTGAGTGCCCACATGCTGCGTTGAAAGATTATGAGGTGCTGAATCATAAGGATGTAACTGCTGCACACGGCAATCGCGCGCTTCTTCCTGCGTTGTTAGTCTTATCTGAGTTACTTGCGATAGCGCCAGCGACTCAGATGCATTTGGCAGTGCGCGAGAGTAGTATTTCGCAAGCATCACCGCGGTCCTTCGCGCAGGTGTATTGTATTTATAGGGTCTGATTGATCTGTTGTTTCGAGCTGCGCATGCGTTGTGCAGATTAATATAGTCCGATCCGGTTTTATTGGCCGGCTGACTTTGAAATTACTGATGAACAATCATGATCAATGGATATAAATAATTTTTTCAAATATGCCCGTAGTGGCGGTCTTTCAAGTGTCTGCTTAGGACTTTTATTTTCAATCGTACAGGCTGAGCCGCTTTCGCTAGAGCAGGCCTTGCAGAGAGCAGAGGCTGCCAATTTTGGCCTCGATGCTTTGCGTGAGCAGCAGGTCGGTGCGCGCGAGCGGATCGCTGGCGCAGCTGCGCTGCCGGATCCAAAAATTCAATACACTTACTTTGGTGAGTCGGTTGAAACGCGCACCGGCCCGCAAGAGGCGATCTACTCAATGAGTCAGACGATTCCGTGGTTGAAAAAACTAGAGACGCGTAAGGCACTCGCGACGAGTCATGCCGACACTTGGTCCTACCTGCATCAACAGGGTATCCTAGCATTGCGCCGCGATGTGACGACCGCCTATTCGGAAGTCGTGTATCAACAGCAGGCCGTGCAATCGACTGAGGCAAATTTACAATTGATCGATGATATGCAAGCGATTGTAGCAGAGCGCGTGCGGGTCGGGGGATCGTTGAATGCGTTGCTGCGACTGGAAGTGGAGTTGGAGCGTACGCGTGATCAGCTCGCTCGCTACGAGCAGGCACGCTATGCGAAACGTACCGAACTCGCCGCTTTGTTGTCGATCGAGGAAGCTGAACTCGGAGAGCTGACTGTTGATTCGCCAACCAGCCGCACGTTGCCGTCGTTGCGCGCGATGTTGGCGACGTTGGAGCTGCAAAACCCGGAGTTGCTGGCATTGAAAGAGCGCACGGACAATGCGAGTCACCGTGCAGATTTGAGCAAGCTGGATCAATACCCTGATTTTACCTTCGGTGTGAATTATATTCAAGTCGGCGAGAGTGGCTCGGCCTCCGACGCGGGCACCGATCCGTGGAGTGTCTCGGTGGCGGTGAACTTGCCAATCTGGGGCAGTAAAAATAGCTCTGCGATCTTGGCGGCGAATGCGGATAAGCGCTCCGCCGAGCAGCTGTATCGGGATCGCGTGCTGCAACTTAAAGCAGAGCTGAGCGCTACGCTGGCAGCCCATGCAGATAGTGCACAGCGGGTGCAGCGTTATCAAGTGCGGCTGATTCCGATTGCGGAACAAGCCCTTGAGAATTCGCGCACTGCTTACGAAAGTGGTCAGCTCTCGATACTGGAATTGATCGATAGCGAACGGGCGTTGCTTGAAATGAATTTAAACTACGCGCGCGCCGTGTCGAAAGTCACCCAAGCCGACGCTGCGCTCAATGCTCTAACTGGGGCAATTAATTAACCACAGGAATCACAAGGGAAAATCGTAGGGGGCGAGCTTGCGTAAGGTGCCTCATCTTGAGAGCGCGGTCTTCGCAAGCAAAGACCTGACAGAAACACTTTTTACTATGAAAACGAAACAACTTATTATTGCGATCACCATACTGCTTATTGGCTTTGTTGCGGGTCTTTATTTGTCGCCTGATTCCAGCGAGTCCGTGTCCACCACGATGGATGTCGTCGCCCCGGCAAAGCCGACGATTTGGACTTGCTCGATGCACCCGCTGATTCAGCAACCGAACTCGGGCGACTGTCCGATTTGTGGCATGGATTTGATTCCGTTGATCAATGATACTGGTGCCGATGATGGACCGCGGACTCTGAGTATGAGCGATAGCTCCCGCGCCTTGGCCGATATTCAGACGACCCTGGTCAAGCAGGAGTATCCAGTCGCGGAGGTGCGTCTGGTCGGTCAGTTGGACTACGACGAGACACTCGAAAAATCTTTAACGGCGCGTTTTCCTGCACGAATTGATGAGCTCTTTGTCAACTTCACAGGGATTCCGGTAAAGGCTGGTGAACATCTCGCTAAGGTCTACAGTCCTGATTTATTGTTGGCGCAACGCGAGCTACTGACCGCATATCGTGCTGACCCTGATGGCTCAATCACCGGTGTGGCCAAGGAGAAACTCCGGCTGTGGGATCTACTGCCCGTTCAAATTGATGAAATCATCGAGCGCAACGAGGCGAAAGATCATTTTGTGCTCAAGGCCCCAATCGGTGGCGTCGTTGTCGCTAAGAATGTGAAGGAAGGGGATTACGTAAAGACAGGTGAAGTGCTCTTTCGCATTGTCGATCTAAGTAATTTATGGGCTGAACTGGACGCTTATGAATCGGATCTCCCTTGGTTGCGCTATGGGCAAGATGTGGTCTTTTCTGTGGAGGGGGTTCCTGGTGAAACGTTCCATGGTCAGATTTCCTTTATTGAACCTGAAGTGAATCGTAAGACGCGAACCGTGGCCGTTCGTGTGAATGTGCCAAACCCCGACGGTCGGCTCAAACCTGGGATGTTCGTGCGTAGTATTGTAGCCGCACGCTTAGCAGCTGGTGGCAAAGTTTACGCACCTGAGTTTGCCGGCAAGTGGATCAGCCCCATGCATCCAGAAGTGGTGAAGGACGGGCCGGGGCAATGCGATGTGTGCGGCATGGATCTCGTTCCTGCCGAATCTCTCGGGTATGTCGATCATGTCAGCGAACCTGCGCCGATCATAGTTCCGAGCTCGGCAGTCTTGCAAACTGGTAAGCGTGCTGTCGTCTACGTTGAGAAGCCCAATGCAGAGCGGCCCACTTACGATGGGCGCGAGATCGTACTTGGACCCCGTGCCGGAGACAACTACATCGTCATTTCTGGTTTAGAGAGCGGTGATCGGGTCGTTACAAATGGCGCATTTAAAATCGACAGTGCGCTGCAGATTCAAGCTAAGCCAAGCATGATGAATCCGTCAGGCGGAGGTCAAAATCCAGGGCACAATCATGGCGGTGAAGCACCTAAAAGTGGCCAAGTAGACCACTCACAGCACAAAGGTATGACAATGCTTGAGATATCCGATGAATTAGCTCCGAAACTGCTGTCACCTTATTTAGCGATGCAGTCGGCTCTTGCGAGCGATGCTCTTGATACTGCCAAGGCTCAGGCCAAAGACATGATGGAAGTGACGGGACACGCTGGAGCCTTGCCCGAATTACTGCACAATATGCTTGCTGCAGAAACACTGGAGGCCTTTCGGAAGCCGTATTTTGAGACGCTTTCGAATGCGATGATCGCAGCAGTTAAAGCAAACCCAGATGCCTTTGCCGGTGGGCTGTATTTGATGCACTGCCCAATGGTGTATGAAGACCGTGGCGCTGACTGGCTGCAAAGTGATCAGAAGTTAATGAACCCTTATTATGGTTCGATGATGCTGCACTGCGGCGAACTTAAGGAGGCGATTAACTGATTATGATTAATAAACTGATACGCTTTTGCCTCGAGAATAAGCTCGTGGTCGTTCTCTTTACCGCGGCCCTCATTCTTTGGGGTGTAATGGTCGCTCCGTTTGATTGGAAAGTCGATTGGCTGCCGCGTGATCCGGTGCCGGTGGATGCGATTCCGGATATCGGTGAAAATCAGCAGATCGTCTTCACCGAATGGATGGGGCGCTCGCCGCAGGATATTGAAGACCAAATCACCTATCCGATGACCACTGCGTTGTTGGGCTTGCCGGAGGTGAAGACGATTCGGAGCTATTCGATGTTCGGATTCTCCTCGATCTACATCATCTTCAAGGACGATGCGGAGTTCTATTGGACGCGTAGCCGTATCTTGGAAAAGTTGAATAGTCTCCCCTCCGGTCTTTTACCGCAAGGCGTGCAGCCGCAACTGGGGCCCGATGCGACTGCACTCGGACAGGTGTTGTGGTATACCCTGGAGGGGCGGGATCCCGAGGGTAATCCAACTGGAGGCTGGGGCCTCGAGGAGCTCCGCAGCACTCAGGATTGGTATGTGCGTTATGCACTGCAGGGAGTCGATGGTGTGGCAGAGGTGGCTTCGATCGGTGGTTATGTCAAAGAGTATCAAGTGGATGTCGATCCGGATGCGCTACGCACTTATGACATCGCGCTACACGAAGTCTTTGCCGCTGTGCGTGGGAGCAATATCGACGTCGGTGCGCGAACGATTGAAATCAACGCGGTCGAGTATGTCATTCGTGGGCTAGGGTTCATTGAGAGTCTCGACGACCTGCGTAAGACAGTCATCACACAGCGAAATAATATTCCGATCACTTTGGAGCAGATCGCCGAGATTGAGTTCGGTCCGGCACTACGGCGCGGCGCATTGGACAAGGCAGGAGCCGAAGCGGTCGGTGGAGTCGTCGTCACGCGCTTTGGCGAAAATCCACTCGCTGTGATCAAGCGGGTGAAGCAGCAGATTGAAGCGATCTCTGCAGGCCTGCCTAAGAAGACCTTGGCGGACGGCACTGTCAGCCAAGTCGAAATTGTTCCTTTCTATGATCGAACTGGATTAATCTATGAGACGCTCGGAACTCTCGAAGATGCCGTACGTCAGCAAATTCTAGTCACTATCATAGTGGTGGTGTTGATGGTGATGCATTTACGTAGTGCGGCGCTCATCTCCGGCGTGCTGCCGCTTGCAGTGCTGTTTGCGTTTATCGGGATGAAGCTCTTCGGGATAGATGCCAACGTGGTGGCACTCTCTGGCATCGCCATCGCCATTGGCACGATTGTTGATATGGGTGTGGTATTAGTCGAAAACATCCTAAAGCATATCGATACGGCTGATCCGGATGAAGATCGTCTCGAGGTGGTCTATCGCGCCTGTTCGGAAGTCGGTGGTGCGGTGGTGACGGCTGTTATGACGACCGTGGTCAGCTTCCTTCCCGTCTTCACCATGGAGGCCGCCGAGGGGAAACTCTTTCAACCGCTCGCCTATACGAAGACCTTCGCGCTGATCGGCTCAATTGTTGTCGCATTGACGATTATTCCTCCACTGGCGCATTGGTTGATCGCAGGTCGACACAGTTCCCGCTGGAGTAAATTTACACTTTGGCTGACCATCGCATTGGCAGGTGTGGTGGGGCCTTTTCTGCTCACATGGTTTCCGTGGTGGTTGGGGCTGATCATGATTGGATCAGCGGTGTATAACCTTACGCAGCCAAAAATCCCGGCAATTATCCAGAAATACGTGGTAGTCATCTTCAACTTGATCGTCGCTCTAAGCGTAGCGGTAGTCTTGGCCGGCGATTGGAACCCGCTTGGTCCTGAGCGTGAAATCGCGAATGTCGTATTTGTCTTTCTTGCGATCGGTGGGCTACTGGGGACTTTCTTATTGTTCATTAAATTTTATGGTCAGTTGCTTGCAGTGCTGCTTCGTTTTAAACTGATATTCCTTGGCTGTAGTTCTTTAATTGTTGTTTTCGGGATGACTGTTTGGTTGGGCTGGAGCGCCGTTTTCGGATGGCTGCCAGAGTTGATCAAGGCGACCAAGCCTTACAGTCTGGCCATGCACCAAGTGCCGGGGCTCGGTAAGGAATTTATGCCGGATCTGGACGAGGGTTCTTATCTCTTTATGCCGACGACCATGCCACATGCTTCGATTGGCGAAGTGATGGATGTGCTTCGTAAACAGGACATGGCGATCATCGCTATTCCAGAGATCGAGTCCGCTGTTGGTAAGCTTGGACGGGTTGAAAGTCCGCTTGATCCGGCACCGATCTCGATGATCGAGACCATCATTAATTATAAATCCGAATACATCGTGGATGACGACGGGCATATTCTTACGTTTGAATATGATTCATCAGAGGAGGCATATACATATGATGTATTTGGAAACCTGATGCCGGACGAAGACGGTCGCCCGTTCCGCCAGTGGCGCGACGAGATTAAGACGCCCGATGATATTTGGGCAAAAATCATCGAAGCAGCCTCGATCCCTGGCACCACTTCCGCGCCGAAGCTTCAACCGATTGCAGCCCGTATTGTCATGTTGCAAAGTGGTATGCGTGCACCGATGGGCCTTAAGGTTTACGGGCCTGATCTCAAAACGCTGGAGAAAGCCGCCCTTGATATTGAAGGGTATTTGAAGGAAGTGCCTTCGATTAAGGAGGAAGCAGTGTTCGCCGACCGTATCGTAGGCAAGCCGTATTTGGAGATCGATATCGACCGTGATGCGATCGCGCGCTACGGGATAAAAATCTCGATGGTGCAGGACGTGATCGAAGTCGCCGTCGGAGGCAAGCCAGTCACGATGACGGTAGAAGGTCGTGAACGCTACCCCGTGCGGGTTCGTTATCAGCGGGAGCTGCGCGACTCGATTGAATCGATTGAGGACATTTTGGTTGCTGCTCCGGACGGCACGCAAATTCCACTCAAAGAACTTTCGACCATACACTATTTACGCGGCCCACAAGTGATTAAAAGTGAGGACACTTTTCTCGTCGGCTATGTCATCTTTGATAAGCGCGACGGCTACGCCGAAGTTGAAGTGGTCGAACAGGCGCAGGCCTATCTTCAAAGCAAAATAGACTACGGCGAGTTAAGTATTCCTGCTGGGGTGAGCTACAAATTCACCGGAAGTTATGAGAATCAAATTCGGGCGGAGAAGAAGTTGAGGGTCGTGCTGCCAATCGCACTGTTTGCGATTTGGTTAATCCTCTATTTTCAGTTTAAGCGCGTTTCGACCACGTTGATGGTGTTCTCTGGAATTGCTTTTGCATGGTCGGGCGGGTTCATTATGCTTTGGCTGTATGGCCAGACGTGGTTTTTGAATTTTGATCTGTTTGGTACGAATCTTCGGTCACTATTTCAGATGGGCACGATCAACTTGAGCGTGGCGGTGTGGGTGGGATTTCTCGCACTGTTTGGGATTGCGACTGATAACGGCGTGATCGTTTGCACCTACCTGCAGCAGCGTTTTAAGGAAAAACGCCCGGAAACAATCGCTGCGATTCGCGCAGCGACTGTCGAAGCGGGGGAGCGTCGCGTGCGCCCAGCGATGATGACGAGTGTCACAACGATTCTCGCACTGCTGCCAGTGCTCACTTCGACCGGTCGCGGTGCTGACATTATGGTGCCAATGGCAATCCCATCATTCGGCGGCATGTGCCTGGCACTACTGACGATCTTTGTGGTTCCAGTGCTTTACTGCGGTATGGCTGAACTTTCGTTTAAAAGAAATCAGCGTGGGTGAAGTGAAGGTTGGATTATTCTTCTTCGCCCCAGAACTTCCACCATTTGCGACTGTGCGCTTCGCGGTGTTGTTGGCCGGTCTCGGAGCCTTTGCCTGCTTCTTTACGGATGGCGTCCGCCTTATCGCTGTTGTTGCTCTTGCCTGTTGTCTCTTCAACGCCGTCATTATCAGCTGAATGCTTCGCTTCTTTTTCCTTCTTTTCTTTTTTCTCTTTTTTCTCCTGCTGGTCCTTTGATTTGACTGCGTCAGAATCGGAGTGGTGCGCATTAGATTGATTTTGAACAGTTTTTTGTTGGTCGGGTTTTCCTGCGTTATCGGGTTTTGTCGCGTGTAGACTGAAGGCGAAGAGAGATAGGCTGAGGGCGATGAGGATTATGTGTTTCATGGGTAGACACGGTATGACGTTTTTGAAGAATCGCAAATGGCCTAGCTTAGTTGAATATTCATGGTGCTCCGTGGTGGACATCGTCCGAATACTTCTTATTAAATGACTGCTATGAAATTGCAGCGCGCAGCGTTAACGATGTTGATCGTCTTTTTGAGCTTTTATTTGCTCTATCTTGGGCAGGCTTTGTTGTTGCCCCTGGTGATTGCTGGCGCGGTCGCTTATCTGATCAATATTTTGGCACATACAATTTGTCGCCTGCGTATTGGTCGTGTGTCGTTGCCCCGTCCGATTGCCATGATTGTGGCGATTGCAGTGATCTTGGCTTCGTTGAGTTTAGTGATTCAATTGATCACGGTAAATATCGCCAGTGTGATCAAAGTCGCGCCCCTGTATCAGCAGAATTTGGAGGGGTTGATTTATAAAGGCTATGAACTATTCGGGGTTGAGGAAGCACCCAATATCAGGGAGATCTTTGCTCAGATTAATTTGAGCAGTTATTTACAGGATATTGGGGGCACTGTGCGCTCGTTGGTGAGTCGGACTGGAATTATTATTTTGTATCTGATCTTCCTCTTGTTAGAGCAGCGCACATTTACTGCAAAAATGCATGGACTGGTTCGAGATTCAGATCGTCTCGAAGAGGTCTTAGGGCTGATGGAGAAGATTCGTTCTGATATCCGCTCCTATATCGGGATTAAAGTCCTTACCAGTGCAGCGACTGCATTGTTAAGCTATTCGGTGTTAAGCCTCGTCGGAGTCGATTTCGCTAGCTTCTGGGCGGTTCTTATCTTCTTTCTCAATTTCATACCAACAGTTGGTTCGATCATTGCGACCGCGTTTCCGTCGGTCTTGGCTTTGGTGCAGTTTGATACGCTCGGCCCCTTCGTGATCACTGCCTCAGTATTAACCGGCTTGCAGTTTTGTATTGGTAGCCTGTTGGAACCGCGATTGATGGGCAACCGTTTGAATCTAAGTCCGATCGTCATTTTGTTGTCACTTGGTCTGTGGGGCTCGATTTGGGGCATTCCAGGCATGTTCTTATGTGTGCCGATCACGGTGATTATGGTGATTATCTTTTCCTATTTTCCTGAGACGCGGCCTGCCGCGGTGTTGCTGTCGGGCACGGGGGAGTTGAGTGTCGGTCCGCGACGTGGCGATGTTGCTGCCAAGAAGCAGGCGACGTCGGCTTAGGGATTTTGTGCGCAATATGTCTTTCCAGTGATTCCCAAGTCTGTATCTGACATGCCGCGCACGGCGCTCGTCGTCGGCGGCACCGGTGCAGTTGGCACTGAATTGCTACAGGAGCTACTAGTCTCTGAGCGTTACGGACGGATTCTTTGTGTGGGCCGCCGTTTGCCAGAGCTGATAAGCGAGCTTGTCATCGGCCACCTCGTCGATTTCGAGCATTTGCAGGATTTCTTGCCTGCCGGGCGGGTGGATGATGTGTTTTGCGCGCTGGGCACGACACTTGCCAGAGCTGGTTCAGTTGAAGCGTTCAAGCGGGTGGACTTTGAGTATGTGTTGAAAGTCGGCATATTGGCGCAGCG
>JAFMHF010000099.1 GCA_017854655.1 Puniceicoccaceae bacterium
TGATACGCGCCTCTTTGAGGCGACTCAAATAGTGCCCCCAATGCCCCGGCTCACAAGCCATGCCGAGCGTGGCCTCACGGGTGCGGCGCATACTGTTGGCGACATGCTCTTCGGCTAGATTGAGCAATTGAAAATAGAAAGAGACCGCTTGCACACAAGCATCGTCCAAATTCTCGGGAGAGACGCGTTTCAGACGGCCTTTGATCAAACTCGCAGCCTGCGCCTGGCCCATCGACTGCAGCACATCAATGAACGCATCGACCAGAAAGGTGTGCTCTTCTTCGACCTGATTAAGGCCTTGTTCGACAAGTTTGAGAAATTTTTGATTGGTCGTTGTTTTCATTAATAAGTCTTAGCTGCTCATATTAAGCATCTGGATCGATCGTTGCCCACTGGCATTAGGCATAAGCAAGAATTGATCCAGTCCGCCACCCGGATTAATTAATGCAATAGTGTGATATTGGAATCGATCGGAATGCCCAGAACCAAATTTAATTAGGCCGCGATTGCTAGGCTGGCGTGACATGCCATGCCAGATCCGCAGCCACTGATAGTCCGTAGCGCCTAAAAATGCTGACGCAGCCTAGCCTTACTTCGCGAGTTCCTTCGACTTCTTTTTCAGCCCTTTAATCAGCTTCTTCACCTTCTTGCGTTGGTCCTCGCGTACAATGTAACCGACGCATTGGTCGGCACCACAGCCACAGGGGTGATCCAAAAAATGCTCCATGTCATAGCCGTAATCATACACAAGTTCTTCACCCTGCTTGATATCTTTACGTGCAACGACCCAGATCTCCCCTTCGCAGTTCAGCGCTTCGCAATTCCCATCACAGGAGTGGTTCATATAGCGCGCGGGGTTCTCGCCCAAGCGCCCATCGAGATCCCAATCATCATCGAGCTCGAAGATATACACTAAGCCCTCGCCAGTGGTGCGCGCTTGCTCCTCCCACTCAAGCGCACGGCGATTAGACTCTGCTTTGGAGATCTTCTCTCCGACGTATTGGATGATATCGGCACCTGCCTCAATATCGCACGTGGCAAATAGGCCGCGTTGATGGATCGATGAGTGGTCAACTTTGCACAGCGGTTGGTCTGACATTGAAATAACGAATTATTAATAAATTTGAAAGCTACTCGGCTTTGAGCCCACGGCTCATCAATGCTTGCAATGCAGACAACGGCTCTTGGCCATCATACAGAATGGCGTGGATTTGCGATAGGATTGGCGCGTCCATGCCCTGTTCGTCGCAGAGTCGCTTCATACAGTCTGTGGCACGGTAACCTTCGATGACGGATTTTTGACTACTGACGATCGACTCAGGTTGCTCCCCCTGCCCGACACGTTCGCCAAAGGTGCGGTTACGGCTCCAACTGCCGGAGCAGGTCGCCACCAAATCGCCAAAGCCGCTCAAGCCGTAGAAGGTTTCCTTCTGACCGCCGAGCAATTGCCCGAGCTGCACCAGCTCGTTGAGGCTACGTGTGAGCAGCGCCGCCTTGGCATTGTCACCCAACTGCAAACCGTCGCACATGCCCGAGGCGATGGCATAGACATTCTTCAGTGTGCCGCCCAGTTCGGTGCCACGCACATCGTTCGTCAGATACGCGCGCAGCGAGGCATTGCTAAAGGCTTGTTGATACGATTCCGCAGCCGCGAAGTCTGCGTCCACTGCCAGCGTCACAGCCGTCGGATTACCCGCAGCGACCTCACCGGCAAAGGTCGGGCCAGACAAGGCGCCGCATGCCACCTCAGGGAAGATCTCATTCACGATTTCGGACGGCGTCTTAAAGCTTTCGAGTTCGAGGCCCTTGCACATCACGAGGAACAGCTTCAGCTGCCAGGCGACATCGCTGGCGGCACGCACACGCAGACACAAGTCGCGCAGCGCCTTGGAGGGACAAGCGAGAAAGACCACCTCCGCCTCCATCAGCACCGGCGCAAGCTCGCAGCCAATTTGAATCGAATGCGGCAGCTGATAGCCCGGCAGGTAATCGACATTCTCGCGCGTCGAGGCGATCGCCAAGGCGTGCTCCATACGGCGAGGGACTAAGGTCACGGAATGTCCGCAACGATCTAAATGCAAGGCCATGGCAGTGCCCCAGGCACCAGCTCCAAGAATACAACAGTTCATAGGTAAGGAAGAATTAACATTTAGGACGTAGCGCGGTGAGGGTAAATCGAAACGTTTGCGACCCGAAGGGGTGACTGCAGCGGGTGCCCTGTAAGGCGATGAAGAAACATGAATCAATGCCGACTGCGGCAGCTTGCGGATATTTTATGAGGGGAATTTCCCGTTTTTGACGTCCTCGGCATAGTCCGCGAAGGCGCCTTTCACTTGCTCGCCGAGCTGTGCATACTGCTTTACAAACGAAGGTACATAACCAGTGGTCATGCCCAGCAGGTCATTGGTCACTAGGATCTGGCCATCACAATGCGGGCCGCTACCGATACCGATCAGCGGCACGGTCAGCTCCTGTGCAATCGCGCCAGCCACGGTGCCATCGACCATCTCACAGATCACTGCGAAGCAGCCGACCTGCTCCAATGCCAAGGCATCGTCGACCAACATGACCTTCTCCGCCTCACTGCGACCGTACTTACGATAGCCGCCGAGTTGGTGAAACTGCTGCGGCAGTAAGCCAATATGCCCCAGCACTGGGATACCCGCACGCGTCAGGCGCTCGATCGTGGGCGCCATCGTTGCGCCGCCTTCGATCTTGATCGCCTCAGCGCCGGCCTCTTGCATCAAACGGCAGCATGCGCTCAACAGCTCAGCAAAATCGCCATGCGCGACGGCAAAGGGAATGTCAGCGACCACCAGTGCCTTCGGCTGGGCACGCGCCACCGCCGCGGTGTGGTGCAGCATCATCTCGAGCGTCACTGGAATCGTGGTCTCGAAGCCCAACTGCGTGGTGCCAACCGAGTCGCCGACTAGAATCAGGTCGACGCCCGCCTCGTCCGCATAGCGAGCGATGATTGCATCGTATGCGGTGACAGCGACAATCGGCCGTTCACCCTTCAGGAGGGAAATAGTTTGTGTAGAAATTCTCACGATAAAGGAATTTGCATTGATTAAAAAAGTTCAGCAGCCACAAATCATGGTTAACTTCGCAGTTTAGACAATCATTTGTCGACGCAGAGTTTATCACCACAAAGTATCGCAAATACCAGCTGAATTGACCACCACCTCGCAATGATCCACCTTTATTACAAGTGGCGCTACCGCCGCTCCCAATATGCCGAGGCCTTCACGCTGCCGAAGCAGGCCGGGCGAGGACACGGATCTCGCGGTAACTTCGGCAGCTATTTAGCGCAACCATCGGTCAGAGGTCGCAACTTCTCACATTTCGACCTGCCTAGACAACGCAGACGCTGGTTGCGGATCGCATTTACACTGCTGCTGGTACTGACCCTAGGCTGGTTGATCTACGAAAGTGCCGCCGCAATGGCGATTTTTCGGTAGGTGGGAGAAGAGTTGAAACTGGGATCCTCAAAGTGGAAGCGACACTCTTGTCGCTTTTTTTAGTGAACCCGTCGCCGAGCAGACCATCCTAGCCGGTAGCACTGCCGCCAGCTAGAACGTGGAATATACCTTACAACGCATAGAGCTGTACCAAGACCGCCCACTGCGGCGGCTTAGGCAACAACCCAGCGGCACCAACAACCCCGCATCGTGGTTTTTAGTAAATAAAAAAGCGCGGCTCCTGAAGAGAGCCGCGCTTGGAGATAAATTTGATTAAATTTAGTTGGCTACAGTTGGATCCGTGCCGAGGGCGAGCTCCTCTAAGTTAGTATAAGTATCGTTATCAAAATTACCCGCCGCAGTATAACTGCCTGTGCCATAACTGGAATCTATTCGCAAATCTACAGCAGCATCGACCTCGGCGGTTTCATCCAGAGCGAAATCAAAAGTACCTCCATCGTTCGCCAGCCCTGACGGCTGCAACGCAATTTCTACAAGATTCGATGCACCACCATCGTCGAAGTCGTCGTCAGGTCCGATCTTTAAAGGAGCTGGATTACTGAAAATCCCATTTTCTGCGAAATAAACCGCAACTAAGTCGTCAACGGCATCAGTGGCTGGGGTGTTTCCAGAATCTGTCGGATCCGTATTGTTTTGGAGCTCAACAATGTTGGACTTTCCATCTTCATCGTAATCGAAACCAGGAGCGACATCGGCCAAGACATTTCCATTCGTACCGGGAATAATATTTAGCTGGATCAGTTCCTCGGCTACAAATATCTCCAGAGGTGAGGTAGATGGCAAAGAGGCGTTACTCAGAAGATCAGAGCCGAAGATCAGTTCAATGATGTTAGAGAAGCCATCGGCATCGTAATCGTCGAAAGGCCCGCGGTTGATAGCTAAAGGTACAATTCCACGGTTCGCAAAGTAGGAAGCGACTAATATCTGCGTATCCGTAGCAACGGTGGCATCGGGGGTATTAAAAATACCGAGACTGCCCGTCAGCCATTCTATGATATTTAATTCACCATCTCCGTCAGCATCGTCGTAGAGCCCTCGAAGATTAGAGTCAGCAATGCCAGCAGCGAATGGCGCCCAAGCAGCCTCAAGCGGATCATTCGTCACACTAACCTGCAAGAATCGACTCGGAGGGCCGACCACTTGGTTGTCTCTGACTGTAATGCGTGCCGAGTACCCTTGGTCGAGAACACCTAGGACATTCGGCTCATCGATCAGGCCACCATCTCCCGTTAATGAGCTTGTGCCGATGAGTTCATCATAAGGGCCGTCGATAGTCGCTAGAACTGTGTAGTTAAGAGCCGCAGGATTAATCGGCAGTGAATCGGCCGCCTCAACCACATAGGAAATGTCAGTGCTACGAGTCACGACATCGAAGGAAATGCTAAACACATCATCCGCACCCACAGTCGTGATCCCGTATGTTCCAGGGAATTGAGCACCAGCCGTATCTCCGTCCGCTGGATTACGATTGAACGCATAAGCGAGGAAATACTCCTGATCAATGGTCGGATATCCGAAGTTGAGGCTTTCCCAATCAGCCGCCCCAACGAGGAACGGCTGGGAATTAATCCCAAACAGGCCGTCGTCGTCAGTGGTATTCGGGGCAGACATATCAGTGCTTAAGGCCTCTCCCAAACTAATGATCCACCAGGGATTGCCGGTCGGTGCGACGAATGACGGGCTTTCGCGGATAATTTGCGACTGTTGAACCGCATCGGTGGAATCGAGATCGATCGAAATAATCCACAGATAATCGGCGAGTGATTTATCCGCGCCGATAATGTCATTCAGTCGAGCGCCACTTGGCAGGGCGAGATCCAGATCTAAATACAGGATATCGCCATCAGGCTTGGCTTCACTACGGCCTTCCATCAGCTGTTGAATGGTAAAGTCCCCAAGCTCGATCGAGACATCGAAATCACTTATCAAACTCTCCCGAAATTCAGCTTCGGTATAGGAGAATACTTGCGCAAATTCTTGGGAAGACGTCAAACCCTCACGCGAAGCACCCAACAAAGTAACTTGGGTGGTCCAAGTCTCATCGGCTTCAATACTACCCAAGCCTATATTCTGTACGCTAAAGCGCAGGCGCATCGGCGCCTCGCTGTAATACTGCAAGTCTTCATCGAGATCGAAGGCGACTTCGACCACACCTGACTCGCGCGGGTCGAGATAGTTATTTACACCGTCGCTGCTCTCAGCCAACGCGAGTGGATTCGGGTTATAAATCCTAAGAGCGGGCAAGCGCGTGATACAAACATCGCGATTCTCGGTAACCAAGATATTGTTTGCTTCACTAAATTCAGCGAGGGCATCATTCGTATCAATC
>JAFMHF010000027.1 GCA_017854655.1 Puniceicoccaceae bacterium
GCGTCTTGACATACGGATGGCCATGACAACTCAGGTCGCCCCAGCCCCAGTCATCGCTAAAGATGAAAAGTATATTCGGGCGCTCGGCCTGCGCAGGAATTGCCGCTGAATTCGGCACGCGGCTCATTGCGGTCAACGACTGCAAGGCGAGGACAGCACCGAGCAGCACGATGAGCCAAGATTTTTGTTTAACGATAGCTATCATAATCTGTTTGAGGTTGTAACACTTTGACTCCCGTTGGACGCGCGACCAACGACTCGCCGCTGAGGATACCATGCTTGACTAGAAATTGATCCTCTAATTCGACCGACCAATAGAAATACGGATTGTGCGGGTTACGCCCATTGCACAAGCCATGCTTGCCGCCCTTACCGACATAAAATTCTGACGCGCCCCCTTGCGCTTTCAGCGCTTCATGGAATTCAACCATGCTCTCCACACTAATCGCGGGATCTTGGTCACCTAAAAAAGTAATAAACGGCGGTAAGCCTGCGCGCAGAAAGTTCGGCGGCGAGAGCGAGGCTTCGCATTTGAAATAAGGGTTATACAGAATCACCGCATTCGGCTCACAGGAAATCGAAAGATCATAATAATCATCGTTGGTTTCGGGACTGGTTAACGTCGCCATCGCCGCGGCGAGTTGCCCACCAGCGGAACCACCAGCGATCACTATCTTATCGGAATCGACCTTGAGGCGACCCGCGTTGTTGCGCAAGAAACGCACCGCAGACTTAGCATCTTTCACGCATTCCAGTGGCACCTTCACGCCATCGCGCTTACTGAGGCGATAATCGACCGACACCGCAATCATCCCGCGGCTCGCCCAATACTCACAATCGGGATAATGCCAACTAGCTTCCCCGACGGCCCAACTGCCCCCGTGATACACGACAAAGGTCGGAAATGGTTCCGTGGAATTTGCATACCCTTCTGGCAGAAAGACCGACAACTGCAGTGCTTTGCCATCGACCTCTTTATAGGTCCACATCGCATCGGGTTGGCCCTTTACATGTTTCGTAGCATTCGTGACTGGCACCGATTGCTCCGGGCTGGGACGAGCAGCGCTCCAGTGTAAATCGTTGAATACTGGATCCGCGCCACGCCATGCACCGCCGAAGCTCACTGGTGGTTTGTTTTTACCACGTAGCGTTTCCTGCGGACTCAAGCGGAGTTCTTTGATGCCTTGAAAATCCTGCAATGGCTGACCGTCGGAGTTCTTGAAATCCGCTGCCGAGAGCTCGACCACTTCCCATGCAGAACCACCGACGAGTGGCACTTCAGCCGCCGAATCATCGATTTTGACTACGAGCTTGTTCGCTTCGGCGGAGGCAACCTGCAGCATTAGTTTGGCATCCGCCGGCGCCTGCCATTGTGGCTCATAGACCTTGTGCGTGCTACGTGCCCAGCCATCACGATAATTGTACCATTGTTTCTGCCAATCGTCTGCAAAAGTTTCGATCATCAGTGACGGCTTGAGCGTAGCGCGTGCGCCCGCTGCGACAAGATGCTCAGGCGGCACCATCTGCACCAGTGACGACAGCACGAATTGATCCGTCGTGCGCACCGCATAATAGTAACCAGCCGTAGACACAGGTTCCTCTAAGGCATAGGTGACATTGGCATAGACCCAGAGCGGTCGGTCGATGCTGGCCAGTGGTAAATCAAACGCCCATGCCCCATCCTGTTGTGTCGCGGAGGCATGTCGCCAAAAGCGGCTTCCAGTGTTGTTGCGATCATCCTTGGCACCATCGGGCTGTCCCTGCTGGGTGTAATAGATATCGACGCTGCGGATTGGTTTGGACGAATCGACCTGCACCAGTGCTGTGGGCACCCCACCTGCTGCGCTTAGGTTTAACTGCAGTGCTGGGGTTTGAGGATACTGGAAGGTGCCTTTCAAATATTGATCAAACCAGAGCTGCGCCGCGACTTCATAATCGGCGGTGTCCTGGTGATTATGATGCGGTGCGCTAGTAATGCGCCAATCAGAGCTGCGGATTTCTTCGATCGCAGTGGGCAAGTCGTTGACCCGCCCGTGGAAATCATTCGCGGGCGAAAGAAATAGGATCGGGCATGTAATAGCGCTCAGGCTGGCTCCGTCTCCGACGGTATTGTTCTGCAGTGCATTTGCATTGTAGCGATCGCTAATACCACCACAGGAGGGCGCGGCTGCTTTGACACGCCCATCTGAGCCAGCGGTCAACACGGTTAATTTGCCGCCCATCGAGTGACCATACACGCCGAGCTTGTCGCCATCGACTTGCGGCTGCTGCTCTAAAAAGGTTAATGCCCGGCGCGCAGCCATGGTGCTCATAAACCAGCCACTGTTTCTGGGGGATGCCACCGAGTCTATGGTATGTTCGGACGGCGGGTTAAATGTGAAATTGCTACTAGGAAACCTGCAAGGTGCATGGTAGGCGTCGAGTGCGCCCCAATCGGTGGTGAGTTTATAATTCGGATCGTCGATTTGATTCGCAAAAAACAGTTTCACTTCGGCAGGCGTGACGCGATAGTTCGGCGCGTTCAGGCGGCCTGCCCATGAGATAGAAATGGTCGCATAGCCGCGCTTGGCATTGGCGAGACATGCTTTGTAATCCGCGTATTGACCGCCACCATGGATCTGCACCAACCCGGGGAGATTTGCGCCGCCCTTGGGATAGCCATAGATCGCAGCGACCATGGCCTTCTCGCCCTTGAAGATGCCGACGCGGTAGCGGAGCACCTGCAGCACCACACCGTCTTCTTCCCATTCGTGCAGGATTTCGACATCGAGCGGTTCCGCAGACGGATCAAAATCCGCCCACAGCTCAACTTGTGTCTGCGGCGCAGCATCATCAACTAGTGGCGGAAGCGTTTCTGATTGAGCTCCTTGAAGTCCGAAAAGACCGGCAAAAACGACTAAAAGTGACGTGCGATACTTTGATTGCATATTAAATTGCGGTGTGGGAATTCTGCCCCACGCAGGCGCTACTGAATGTTGAGGCTAAAGCTTCGTTCGTGGCTGCCTTTAGGGAAAACCAAAGAGAGCACTGCGGTCCATGTGCCCGTCTCTGGGACGTACACTACTTGTGGTTGTGCTTCGACGCTGAAGCGCTCCCCAAGGGCAACTGACTTATCCTCGAATCGTTCTGCAAGCTCCCATGTCACGGGATTCGGTAAGCCCGTCACACAAACTGTATCCATTTTAGAGTGACTACTGACGGTAAAGGTCTGTCGTTTCGCGGCCGTCAAGGCGTAGGTCGCAGGGAAAGCCTGTGCCTTATCATTGATACGGACTTGCTGATGCTGCGCTTCATACGCGGTGAGTTGCCAACTGTCAGGCGTCGCTTCGAGGCGCTCCCTGAGCGCGGCATCCGCACCAAAATATGCGTCTGCACTGAGAGGGAAAATATCCATTTCGACAGTCATCTCAATCGAGTCACCGGCCTTCAGTTGCTTAATCTCTGGCGGCAATACCAACTCGGCATTCAGCCGCTTCATCGTGCGTGCGGAAGCGATCCACGGCGCGTGATACACTTCCCCACCAAGCTCTGCGCGGTAGTCACGAATCACGAGACCACGCACAGCCCGTCCTTTTGCCTTTGGCTCAGGTGCATTGGCATGCAAGCTCACCCATGGCTGCTCGCCAGACAATTGCACAGGTTCCATGACGGTGCCCCATTCAGCTGCGGCGGGCGAGGCCTCAGCAGATAGACCCCCCAGGTTGCCCCATGCTATCTTGGTCGATTCCATTTCATTGTAGTAGTCATTACCGAGCTGAAACAATGCGAGTTCGTTAAAGGCGACATCTTCGAGCGCCTCCAATTTGACTTTAAAATAGGAACGATTGATCGAGTTACTACGGGGCAAGTAACTATCAATTTGTAGACGCATCCGATCCTGGTCGGAGCGTTCCGTCACGCGCACATGCGACAGGTTGGGACCGATCATCGCATATTCGCGAACGCTGCCCTGCCAAGTGATCAACTTACCCTGATCATCGACGATCTTGCCGATGTCGCCGCCGCCGACGTTTGAAGTCCAATCATAAGGTAAACCGTTGCGGCCAATGACTTCGAACGGTCGCACATCGGTAATAAAAGCGCGACGCATCGTGCGACCGGCTTGAATACAAACACTCTCGCCCCAAGAGCCCAACGCCATCTCTGTCCAAAATCCATTATAGCCCCAGCCGACTAGACTGAGTTGCGCGGCGGACGATGCCGGCACCCCCTGCCACTGCGCATGCGCAACAATATACTCAAAATCGACATTCGCATTTGGAGCCAAGGTCAGGCGTGCCGTAATATTGAACCACATGCCCCAGTAGGGATATGGACGGAAGTCATGCCAGTTCTTACTATTCTGCAGCGGCAGTCCTGTCTGTTTGCCCTCCGCATCGAGCAGCATCGGTACATAACCAGTGGCTGGATGATAGTCGTGCACAAATCGTAGACAGACATCACGCGGTGCATCCGTGGTGTTTGCCAATTTCAGATTATAATGCGAGATGCGGTCTAATAAGTCTGAGTTATATGCGGCCACATCTTTATTTGGCCAGTCCAGCTCAGGAAGGTGCACTTGCCAGGCATCATGCACAGCCGAATATTCAATCTTAGGCTGCCCTAGAGCGAATGTATCTGTAGCCACTGCGGTGATTTTTACTGACTGATTATCGGCAACAATCGGGCGAATCGACTCATCTGAAAAGTCCAGCCCGAGTTGCACCCGTGTACCAGTGGCCTTAGCAGATTCGGCGGTCTTCAGTGACTGAGACTGCAGTCTGACTTGGAGCTCTAAGGCTGCGCCATTTTCAGGTTCGACGCACCACTCAAACAAGCAACGATCGCCCCACGCACGAATTTCCAACCAGACCTTGGCAGGCAATTTCGCCCCGTCGGCAGCTAGCAATTCTAAATCATAGATCGCCACATGTTGAAACCAGTCACCACTTTCCACGATGTGAATCGGCGAATAACTGTAGTCATCCTCAAGAGGCGGAATCGGCCCAGCAACGGCATGGTAAACCTTACCATTTACCTCGGCACTCAGCTCCAATTTACTCTGCGCCCAGCGTTGCTGTATCCTTGGAAAGTCTAACAACTCCGCCACCACATCTGCAGTCTTGGTAACAGTCAGCCGCTCCATCGTCATCTGGCGCGGGTCGAGTAACATACCCCACTGCTCACTCCGAAATGCCAACACCGCAGCGTCTTCACGAAATCCAGCTAGATGTTGGTCGATCGAATTAAAGGCCTGCAACTGCGGCGGCCCTTTAACCCATGTGAGATGAATTGCATCGGCCTGCTGTGGCATTTGCCAGCCTAGTGCAGGCGCCTCGTTTTTTTGAGCGCATCCGACATGCAATACGCTGAATAAAGTGAGAACCGTAGCTAAACGAAGAAGATAATTACTTTGTGAAAATGACATATTCGTTGCCTTAATGTGCAATCAGCTGATCACTTTTTAATGACCATTTATATTCTGTGGGTTGCTCGGCTTTCAAACTGAGTTCGACTGTGAACCACTTCGACGGCAATGCCTGACCGTCCACCACGCCTGTGGTTAAAGGCTGCCTTGGCAGCTTCACCCGAATCGTCTGATCCCGCGCAGAAACAAAGTTAACCTCGACTTCAAAGGGCTCCAGTCGCCACTCCATATCGACCTTGACACTGGCACGGGTGCGTATCCCGGAAATCTTGCCCGAACTCAGCTGCGCTGGCACGGCCGGCAGCAGCTTGATCACGCCGGGGCGAGACTGCACCAGCATTTCATAAACGGCGGCGGTTAAGCCCATGTTCGCATCGATTTGGAAAGGCGTCGAATAGCCGAACGACCAACCCATCGTCACGCCGGAATCGCGATAGTCATTGTGATAAGTAAAAAAGTTTTTGCCCACACAAGTCTGCATCAGTGTTTCAAGGCACTCATAGGCATGCGCACCATCCCCCATGCGCGCACGAATATTTGCCATGTGAGTCAGCGACCAGCCAGTCTGATCCTTCAACCCAACTGTGCCGCGTTTATCGACCGCATTTTGAAAAGCTTGGAACAGCATCGGCTCCGCTTCTGAGGTGACTTCAAAGCCTGGAAAAACTGGATAAATATGCGACAAGTGGCGGTGTTCGTAATTATCCGAGAAACGAGGATCAAGCCATTCGCGAATCGCCCCATCTTCATTCACCTCATACGCAGGTAGGCCCTCGAGCATACACTCCCACTGCTCGTAGCATTCACCATATAAATCAAATTCCCGTGAACTGCGGAGCAAATTGCCCAACAACTCGCGAGCCACAGCGACATCCATCGTCGCGTTCACCGTCAGGCGTGGATTTCCAGAACTAGGCGAATCGATCTGACAGAACTCCTTCGGCCAATTTTCCGGTGAAGTCGAGGGAGCGATCACCACCTTGCCGGCGGCATCGTAGCAGAAATAATCTTCGTAAAAAAGCGCCACTTCACGCATGAACGGCAAGAGATGATCCCGCAGGAAAATCTTGTCGTTGGTAAAGAGGTAATAATCGTAGAAAAGCTGACAGAGCCAACCGGACCCTGAAATCCAGTTTACGATCCATGAGCCGCCGTGGGTCGAAAGTCCGGTCTCAGGCGAGGTCAAAGCCGGAATAAATATACCGCGGCAGCCGAATAGCTTGAGCGCATTTTCACGGTATTCCGCCAAGTGTGACTCATAGAAATTAAACACGCCGAGCACTTTCTCGCTCATGCCACCAGGCAAGGCCTGCCAATAATTCATCTCCAAGTTCTCGTTGATCATGAAGAAGCAATCCCAAGGCGGTGCATAATCACCATTCCAAATGCCCTGCAAGTTAGACGGCACTGAGCTATGATTGGAACTGCCCACCAAGAGATAGCGCCCATAGGCCGTCATCTTTTGCAGCATCGCCACCGGCATGGTACCGTTGTAGGATTTCTCCAACAGAATTTCGTTGGTCGTATGGTTATCCGCACAATCCAAAAATTCAACGTGGCAGGCATCGAACTGTAAGCGGTGCTTGGCTTCGTGACGCTGCAGCAAGATGTCATAATCAGACTCAAGCAAGCGCAGCTCGTCTTTCAGTCTGTCCACCGCAGTCTCGCTCGGCTCGTAAACAAACACCTTAGCGATCAGCAGCAGGCGTTGCGCATTGGCAACGATCAAGCCCTCGCCCGACTCGTTCGGCACAACGCTGGCTCCATCTGAAGTCATCACGCGCGCCACGACACCATATTGTGCGCCCTTATAATTTGGGTCAGTGTAGCGGCCGATACCGATCAACCATTCACCATCCGCACTGGCGGTAAAATCGATCGGCGGTTGGAAGCGTTCACCCTCCTTGTAAATCGCGTCGATCAAGTCATGTAGTTCCAAGTTGACCACCCACTGTTGGTCAGAAAAGTTACTGCCGAGTTGCTCCACCACGATGCAGTCGTCCGCACGCGAAACAAAACTACGACGTATCTGCGGCGCATCGTCCCACTCCCAGCGAGTCAAGGTCTCGCCCGCAGCCATATCGAGAAAGCGGCGGTAATTTTTAAAGCGCCATTCTGAGGTGCTGCGCAAACAGAGATCCGCCGCTGGATGGTAGACCGCGCATTTGCCTTCCTGGCCGGTCGATTTCAACGCATCATGGTACAGTTCATTGGCGGCTAGAAAATCGCCTTGCGCGATCAATCGACGACTTTCTTGCAACAATCCAGACAGATCCGGCAACTGCGGAACCACACCCTTATACCACAAGCGCTCGTGGTTGATTAGAATGCGCTCTGCGCAAATACGGCCATACGGCATCGCACCCAAGCTGCCATTCCCCAGCGGAAAGCCATCACGCCACCAACCCGCAGGCTGCGACATTTCCAGTAGTGACTGCCGTTGCGGCCACTCGTTTAAATAGTTCTTTAAGTCCATTTGTCTAAAATTCGCCGTCAGCGATATACTATAGTTAAAATTGAGCCTATTTTTGCTCCGCGTCTAATTGTTCAATTTCTTCCAGGAAGTCAGGTTGTGCGACGTCGTTCGCACAGTCCTGACGGATACGACGAATCGTCCAAATAGTACCCACCACAGCCACCACCATGAGTCCAAGCCCCAGACCGCGGGGGCCGAGCAGCAATTTACCCACACCGACTAACGCAGAAAGCAATGTGACTAAGCCAATCGCCCAAGAGCACAAGGTGCGACCGAGCGGCTCTTCTTCGACATACACAACAGTCATTTGACTGATCACTGGCCTCCAACCAAAAGCAAACGGACGCGCCCTTGCGGCAAACGCCTTCAAATGATCCATATCCTCCGCTTTAGTCAAAAGCGACCCCACGATACAAGCGATTCCCGAAGCGAGCACCATGATCAGCATACGCGCACCGACTAAATCGGGATCATTGCTCAGGTGATGTAAGACCTCGCCCGTGACAGGGTCTGCTAAGCCGGTTCCAAACAATGAGTCTGTCCACGCATTATCGAACGCATTGACTATAATTAATAAGATGGTCATCACCCAACTTACAATCAAGGCACATAACTCACCCTTACCAGTCGTGCGCCACCAGAGCCAACGTAACACACCTGGAACCACGCCAGATGATCCAAGTACAAATGCCAAGGTTAAGAGCACTTGCATACTCTCAGCCCAAATCGAAATCACTGCCCCAGCGAACGCCATAAACACAGTCGCAACACGTGCGATGGTCACGTAGTTCTTCTCAGTCGCATTGGGATTCATAAACCTGCGATAAATATCGTTTACCAAATACGATGAGCCCCAATTAAAGAGTGTGCTAATCGTCGAAATAAAGGCCGCCAACAGCGCCGCTACTAGCAAGCCCTTAAGGCCGATAGGCATGATCATTACAATCATCCTCGGATATGCCGCACTCTGATCTGTAACGCCGCCTAAATCAGGAATCAAAATCATCGAGCACAATCCGACCAAGATCCACGGCCAAGCCATCAATGCATAGTAAACGACAGTGTGCAGCAGTTGCGCAAACGCCGCGTTCTTCGCGTCCTTACTCGCCAACAAGCGCTGCGCTTGATAAGCGCCACAAAGACCCACACCGATCCACAGAAATCCAAAATAACCGATCGCATTCCAAACGGACATTTCCCCATCTCCAGAGCCGATTCTTGGCGCAATGCTAAGTTCAGTGCCACCCCAATCTGGCAGGGCCCGAACTTTCTCCACCATCATATCTAAACCACCCACGGCTTTGACCGAAAGCACCGCCAATAAGATCGTGCCCACGGTGGCCAAGATGAACTGAATGAAATCCGTATAGACCACCCCAAATAAACCCGACAGGCCACACATCAATAGCGCCACTGTCACCACCGCGACCGTCACCATGACTTGAGACTCAGGCGGAAGCCCCACGGCCTCACGACCAATCGTCTCCATCGCCTTGATCACCCATGCTGAAATAAGCGGGCAAATAATAATCGCACCCCACGCACCCGACCAACCACGCAAAGCTTTCGCCGGTGCACCACCATAGCGGGCTTCCATAAATTCAATATCCGTCACAAACGCCATACGGCGCCACTTGCGCCCGAAATAGACGAATGCGAGCACTGAACCAATCACTGGTGCCCAGAACTGCCAAATGTAGTGGATGCCGTGGCTACGCACCAAGGCACTCACCCACAGCGGCGTGTCGGCGGCGAAACTCGTCGCGATCATTGAGGTGCCACCAATATACCACGGTAAAGAGCGTCCTGAGACGAAGAACGAATCCATATCCTCGCCCCCTTTTTTGGTAAAATAAAGACCAACGCCGATCAGCGAGAGCATAATTACGGCAATTACTAGGTAATCAAGGGATTCAAGTGAATGCATAAGAAATTATAGATGAGGATTTATATGAGAAATGTAGCCCGCTGCCATACCTGTAACGACTAGCGCGTGGCTAAGCAAAAAATACAGCGATTACAGGTGAGATAATTGGCGAGAGTTAATATTAACCTATAGCGAGTCAAGACGACATTAGTGAGCGCTCAAATAACGTAAATAGACACCCGATTCGGGGCACTTTGCGTGGTGAACATACAGCAACTGATTGCGATCCAGTCAGCCTACCGCTCAATATCAACCTGCTTTCGCTTCATCCAGGCTACCTGCGAGCGATTGACTGATAAACGGATGAATATTGATATTTCCTTCATAGGGTAAGTGGGTTGATTATTTTGTTTGTTGATAATCTGAACTCGCGATCAAGTCGCCGCTGTTTACATTCATAAACCACGCGGTCGTTGCAGCTGGCAGGTCTGCCGACGCCGTCCACACTGAGCCGTCATTCAACAACTGCGCGGGCGACTCCAGCCACTGACGCGCACTACTCACACCACGATCCGTGGTGGACACCAACACCGCAGCATTCAGGGTCTTGCTGGTGCGAAAAGAAGCTTGCGCATGATTCGACTGGATCGATGCGTCAGTCTGCACACACCAAGGCCCCGCGCCATTCACCACCGAGTCGGCAAATGCATAACTCTCAGGACGATTCCATGGAGGCCCATGGCCATGCCCCATTTTCGGCACCAGCGACACCATGTACTGTCCTGCGATCTTGCCATAATTAGTAGCCAAACAGTCCATTGGAAAATGGCTATCTTCCGGCCATGAGAACCACAGTGTCGGCATTTGCGCACGCTGCATTCGCAATAACGGATCCCATACCTGCTTATAAGTTTTATTATTACCCAGCGACTTGCCATACTGATTTTCAGCCGTAGCCAATCCGCCACAACCATAGGTGGGAATCGCAAACGCGAAACGATCATCGATGCCGATCACCGTGCTGGTGATCACCCCACCCCAGGAAATCCCCATGATGCCGACTCGAGACGCATCCACGCCATCAATCGAGCGGATCAACGAATTCGCGAGGATCGTATCGGCCACGGCGTGATACATCCACTGGTTCTGCAATGACTCAGCGGAATCATGATAAATACCATTGCGCTTAGGACCTGCCCACTCGTGCGACTGCCAAGTCTTGCCGACTCTGTTGTCGGTCTGCCCTTCCACCGCGATACTGATCGCCGCATAGCCGCGCGCGTTCCACTCCTGCACCCAATTCTTAAAGGCACTGCCACCACCACCATGTACCAACACCACCGCCGGCACATCCTCGGTATATTCGTCCGGCATGCCTAACCACGCAAACACCTTGGTCGGCTTGCCCTGCCAATCGAGCGCCTGGTAATAAATCGCCATCAAATTATCAGTCGAATCAAAGCCTTCGGCCCGATGCATGGCTGGCGCCGCGGTTAGATCCGACAATGCGACGACCGCCGCACGCTGGGCCGCAAAATTAACGTCGCCGCTTGAGCTCCTTTGACTACTGCCGCTTGCAGAGCCTAAGATTTCATCCAACGTGAGGCTTTGGTTCCGATCCTTATCCATACTTTCAAAATGCCCCTGTCGCATGGCTTGATCCTCTGCCAGCGTGATCTCGCCATCTTTATTTTTATCCGCAACCATCACAGCTCCACCGCACTCATCTACAGACAACCGGTCATCCTTATTCTCATCCTGACGATCAAAGCTCTTCTCCCACAGATTCATAAATTCCGCTGCGGAGACGATCCCGTCTTTATTCACATCCATGCTACCATGTAAGCGTACGAGATGCGCACTTCCCCAAGCGGTGCCGACAGATAAGGCCAACGCCACGCAAGTTACCTTCAAGTGTTTCGTTCTCATTGTGAATGACTCGATAATTTTAAATTCGTTAGCTGAAGTCCCCTCGAACTACATCTCGTCCAGCGTGAGCACTTCATCGCCATTCGCATCTCGGCGCTGAAACTGCTTACGATAAAAATCCTCATACTCCGCCGCAGTGAGTTGATCGTCTTGATTCAAATCCGCATACGCGAAGGCTGCGGCTGGAAACTCATCTTTGCCCAACACGCCATCTGCATTCACATCACGCGTGGAAAAATGAGCATCAAAGAACGCCACATACTCCGCTGAGCTGACCTGCCCATCGGCATTCGCGTCGATACGCTTGAACATTGCAGCCCGAGGCTCTGCATTGGTACCAGCCTCCACTGAAGCCTGCGCCTCTACCTCACCTGAAGCCTGCGCCTTATCCGTAGTCGGACCCTTCCATTCCTTGGCACGTTTGGAAGCTACTGCACTCACCGCTGGATCTCCAGCATCGCCACCGCGTGCCATCATGTCGGGATAGATGTCATCCCACCAGAAATCATACGAAGCGGCCATCGATGCTGCCAACTCTGGATGCGTCGCGGATAGATCCTGCTGACACGCAGGATCATCTTTTACATGATATAGCGCCCAATGACCCATCGGCGTCGCGCCCCAGTGCTGTTGAGCCGAACCCTTAGCATAAGTCGTGGTGCTCAGTCCGTTATAGACCGCTCGTAAAGTGGTGCACTGGCTCTGAAAATCTTCACACGCGGAATCACCACAGGGCGCACTACGCACCAACAGATAGTCACCCTTGCGCGCACTGACCATCGCGTATTTATGCGACTCGGCCAGACCACTTGGCCAACGGGCCACATGATGATATAGCATGCGATTATCATTCCAACTGATTGGTGCTTCCGCTTCTAACAGCGGCAACAAGCTATAACCTTCCAACTCCGGTTGCAGCGTCTCGGGTACCTCAACACCAGCCAATTCACACAGCGTCGGTAATACATCTAAATGTGCGGTCAAATTATCAACTGTCTGCGGTTGCCAATGCTTTGGCCAGCGCCAGAAAGACATCGCGCGTGAGCCTCCCTCCCAGGCAGTGCATTTACAACCACGCATTCCAGCATTATAAACATCCAGTCCTTCAGTCACACCATTGTCATTCATGAAAATAACGATCGTATTGTCATCTAAACCCTTAGCTTCTAAAAAGTCCAACATCCGCCCAACATTGGTGTCTAGATTCTCAATCATAGCCAAATACGTGGCATGTGTATCATTTAAGCCCGCCTCACGGAACGGCGCAATATACGACTCTGGCGCCGCCAATGGCGTGTGCGGCGAGTAGGTCGCCAAGTAGCAAAAGAACGGCTGATCGCCAGCCTCCTCAATAAAAGTCATTGCCTCGTCAAAAAACAAATCCTCACGGAACCCTTCGCGCTGTGTGCGCAGGCCGTTGCGAATGATCTCTGGATCGAAGTGCTTACGCGGACCCATCGTGTTGGTGGCACACCAATCGAAGCCGCGATGCTCCGGATTATAACCTGGGCCATCCCCCAAATGCCATTTACCAATGAACCCTGTAGTGTAACCCGCGGTTTTCAACAACTGCGGCAAAGTCACCGCATCCTTAAATAAATGCTCACGCGGTTGCAGCGTATGCGTCACCGCATTGCGAAATTCATGTTGCCCAGTCAGCAGCGCGGCACGCGTCGGCGAGCAGGATGGACTGACATAGAAATTATCAAAGCGCACACTTTCATCGTGCAAACGATTAATATGCGGGGTCTGTAAATACGGATGGCCGTGCCGCTCCAGATCGCCGTAGCCTTGATCATCGGTCAGGATGAAGAGTATATTTGGTTGCGCGGCTGATTCGCTTGCCACCACAGGTGAAAATCCAAGCAATGCAGCGCTAGCAGCGCTCAACCAAACAGCCTTGAGTTTAATATTTGAAATAGTCATATCTTAATTTAGCTGTTAATAGTAACAATCTAAGCCAGTATAAGTCAACAAACAAAGAATCGCACACACTCACTCAAACGCGTCGTTCAGAACGCCGATAGCGTCGCGTGCGCCTTTAACGAACGGCAGGTTAAATGAACGCATTGAGCTTGTCATCGTTCGTTACGCGCATCTTTTCAGTCTCGATATAGCCAGTACCTGTCCACGGTGCTGTCATCACCAAAGGTGATAAACAGCCACTCTGAATCGATTCCGAGGAATCCTCTCTCCGGTCCAAGATAGTAGTGAATATCGCAGGACGTAGCTCCGAAGGGAAAGTTCTTGTCATGGGGTGGACCGAGAAGCTCAATCACCTGATGACTACTCAAGCCATCCAGTTGGCCGCTTGACATGAGATGATCCACCATGCACAGACGAGGAGACGGCATGTGGTCGTGTTCGACGTGTTCCTGATTTCGCCAGGCCTCAGCACCAAACTTCTGGTGAGGGACGCGATTGGCGACGGAGTTACCTAGGAACAGCCACCCGATCAACAGCACCAACGGTGCTGCTGTGCCCAGAAAGTAGAACACGACGCGAACGCGCTGCCCTTTGACAAAGCGGAGTATGAGAACACCCAAAAACGCAATCCACGGAAGCCAGCCGACCACTTCCTGGAGTCCCTTGACCCAGCCGGGTTGCTGATCAAAGGCGGCATAGGGAACAATATCCATCCATTTGTACTGGATGAATCCGCAAACGAAGGCGAAGCCTACGCCCACGAGGAAAAACAGGATGCGTTGTTTCCCCGGTGAATCTGCAAGTGGTCTCATTATCTCATGTTTGTGTTCGTGGGGGGGGGGCTACTTGAGGGAAAGGCGGAGCACGGGAGGCAGATCGCCACCGGGGTGGCGTGGCAGGGTAATGTGGAGCGTGTTTCCGTCGAGGCGGGTTTGCAGCGGGGAGTCCGGATGCGAGGCAAGCCGAGCGTTTGTGATTTTTTTACTAAATTTTTCAATGACCAGGGTGTTGTCCGCGGGCCAGTCGAAGATGGTGAGGTGGATGGTGTCGCCTTTGCGGGTGGCGAGCCAGGGGAAGTCTCGCTCGAGCGATGTGTGGGGGGCGTCTCGTTTGAGCTTGGCGAAGCGGGCTTCCTTGTCGGCTTTGCGTTTGAGGGATTCTGCGGTGGGGGTGCCGGGGAGGTTGAAGGAGACGGGTTGGGCACCGTAGACGGCGTCGCCGTTGAGCTTAAGCCAGTCCCCGACTTGTTTGAGCACGGTGACGGATTCTGCAGGAAAGGAGCCGTCTGGTTTGGGTCCGACATTGAGCAGGAAGGCGCCGTTTTTACTGACCACCTCCAGGAGTTGCTGGATGACGTGGCTGGGGGTTTTCCAGGCGTTGTCTCCCTGGGTGAATCCCCAAGCCCCGTTAAGGGTCATACAGGTTTCCCAGTGATTCCATGGGCTGTTCGCGGGGATTTCGCGATCGGCGTAGGAGAGGTAATCGGTGCCGAGACTCTTGAGCATGTCGAGGTCCTTTGGGCTGACCTTGTCCATCTTGTTGCCATCGAGGGCAATGCGGCTGTTGATCAGGGTGCCGGGACTGATTTCGCGCACGACCTCGGAGAAGGGCTTGGCGAGGGCCGGGTTCATGCGGCGGGGAGTGTCATACCAAAGGATATCGGGCTGGTATTGGGTGAGGATTTCTTTGACCTGGGGCAGTGAGATGTTGTCGATGTAGTCCTTCATCTCGTCCATGCCGGAGGGAATTTTCCAGTTGTAATGGTGTGATCCGCCGCGGTGATACCAGTCTTGGGCGTGGGAGTAGTAGAGGCCGAGCTTGATGCCCGCCGCGTCGCAGGCGGCCTTGAGCTCGGCGATCATGTCGCGTTTGAACGGAGTGGCATCCACGATGTTGTAATCGCTGACCGCGGAATCGAAGAGCGCGAAGCCGTCGTGGTGCTTGCTGGTGATGACGATATATTTCATCCCCGCATCCTTGGCGATCTGCACCCACTCGGTGGCGCTGAACTTGGTCGGGTTGCAGGTTTCGGTGAGCTTGGAGTATTCCTCAATGGGGATTTTTTTTGAGTGCATGACCCACTCCCCCCTGGCGATTTGGGAATAAAGTCCCCAGTGAATAAACAGCCCGAACTTATCTTCGTCCAGCCACGCCGCCCGGTCCTCCGGTGACGACTGAAAATCCAGCACCTCGGACGCTTTGAGCAGTGAGCAAAGGCTCAGCCCTATCAGTATTTGTTTAAGTATAAATAATTTCATTTTAGACCTTACATTAATTCAACTTCAGTAAAATAGGCGCCGCCAGCTTCGTCTTTTTTGTCGTAGAGCCAGGTTTCCAAAGTAGTTTTTCCGGTGGGCAGATCCATCTCGAAAACCACGCCCCGTGTGCCGGATTCGACCTTCGATTCCATCTCCTGACCGGCAATCTTTACTTTGGCTCGCTCGGCGATGACCGACTTGTTGGCGACCGCGGGAAACTGACGAAGGGTCAATCGGTAGCGCCCGGCCTGTTTAACGTCGACATACCAAGGGCCGGTAACGCGCACCAGACTGTTGATAGCACCATAATGCCACGGTGGATTACCGGTCGGCATATACCAATCCTGAGAGCATAGCTCGGTTGGGTTTTGTGCCGGGTTTCCGAGGTCGATCGATACGGGTGTCATGCGCGGCGAAACAGAATCCCAAAAGGGTTCATACAGCGCGCGCAGCGCAGCAACCCGCTCGGGATGATCCGAAGCAACATCGTTATTCTGCATCCGATCCTGTGCAAAGTTGAACAGCTTCGTGCCATCCATTAATCGCCAGTCTCCCTGAATCACAACGCTCGTATCGAAGGGCGCAGGTGCCTTTTCAAATCGCGGTCCGCCCGGCATCTGTATCACCAAGTGATCCCGGCTCGCCGGAGCTTTCGGATCGTTCAATCGGGCGGTAAAAGAGAGCCCATCGCGCTTGGGCGTTGCGGAGACCGTCACACCACAGAGCTCGGCCAGAGTCGGCAATACATCGATATGCCCCGAAAGAAACGCATCATCCCGTCCACCGACGAGTCCCCCTTTCGGCCAGTGGATAAAGAAAGGAACGCGATGCCCGCCTTCCCATACCGTCGATTTCACCCCGCGCACACCATCCAGCCAGCCGCGAAAGTCGTCGGGCCCGAGTATTGATTTGCGAGCGATGCCGGCTGACGTGCCGTTGTCAGTCATGAAAATCAGGATCGTGTTTTCCGCGATCCCCAGTTTTTCAAGATGCGTACGCAGCAGCCCGACGTTGTAATCGATATTGGCAATCATGCCGTAGAACTCAGCCCCGCCCTTCCACTTCACGATTTCCTTGTAAGGCGCGCTCCATTTGGCATCCACTTTGTACGGCGAGTGCGGTGCGTTGGGCGCAAGGTAGAGGAAGAAGGGTTTGGATTTGTTTTCATCCACAAAACGCATTGATTCGGCGAAGAAAACGTCGGTGCAGTAACCCTCGAACTTTTCGAAGGTTCCGTTGCGCTCGTAGTGATCGTTAAAATAGGTGTTACCCCAGTAGTCGGCCGCCTGACCGATGCCGCCAGCGTGATGCCAGACCACATCCTGAAAGCCTCGATCTTGCGGCCGGTGCGGCGCGTTGTCGCCCAGATGCCATTTGCCCACCATGCCTGTCGCATAGCCAGCATCGGCAAACGCCTCGGCGATGGTGCGTTCATCGGTGTGCAGCATGCACCGACCGCTGGCAGTGCGATACGCACCCGTCCGTGCCGGATAGCGCCCAGTCATCAGCGCCGCGCGCGTCGGCGTGCAAAACGGAGCGACATGAAAATTCGTCAGGCGAATCGATTCGTTGTGTAACCGGTCCAGCTCGGGCGTTTGAATGACCGGATTGCCGTGGCAGGCCAGATCGCCGTAGCCTTGGTCGTCGGTCATGATCAGAATGACGTTGGGTCGTTCCGCCATGGCGTTCAGCCCGACCAAACACAGCAGGCTAGTGAGTAAAAATTTAGTTTCTATCTTCATATACTGTTCCCTTTAATTCTCTGGATTTACTTTTGAATATAGTCTTTGCCTTGCGCGCTGTCTTGGCACGACTGACGCCATGTTTCGATGGTTGCCCGCATACGCTGCACCACTTCCGGATACTGTTTTGCAATATTTTTCTTTTCACTCGGATCCGCTATCATGTCATAGAGCTCGTAAGTGCTCCCAGAGCCTTTGCTGTAGATCTTGTAGTGCTGGTCAATTAGGGCCGTTTGATTGATTGACGGGTCTCCCATATTTGCCTCGCGCATCGTGAAACTGGATTCAAAGGCCAAAGGCTTCGGTCGCTCGGTCATCATGCCTTTAATCAATGGCATCAGACTGATTCCGTCGTAGGGCCGATCAGGAAGCTGAAGTCCCAACAGATCTAGGATGGTGGGAAAATAATCGCTCGTGCTGCACGGCATCGAAACGACACGGGGCTGTTCGATCCTCTGCGGCCAAATCAGCAGGCCCGGAACGCGCACGCCTCCCTCATAGAGAGAGCGTTTGCCCCCTTTCAAGCCCCCTGCACTTCCCCAGCTGTTTTTTACCTTAGTCGGCCCGTTATCCGAGCAGAACCACAGCATGGTATTATCCTCAACCCCGAGTTCCTTGAGTTTAGCGCGCAGACGGCCCATCTGTTCATCCATTGCAGTCATACAGCCGTAGTAGTCCTTGTGTTCGTCATAGCCATCGGTGTAAGGCGGAGCCGACAAGACTGGCTGATGCGGCGTATGGAACCAGATCACCGCCAGAAACGGGGTGTCCGCCTCCGTCGCTCTTTCAATGAACGGAAGTGCCCGATCCATCATCAATGTTGAATCATCGCCTGAAATTTCTGCTGCCGGAACCATTTGATCCAAACCGGTCCAGTAATGGGTTCCAAGTTTCTCATAATTGCCGGCGAGATGGTAGGTATGAACCCCTGACTCGGCGACGAAGCACTCATCATAACCGTTTTCCCATGGTGGAGAGTAGGTGGCGGTGTTGCCGGGGCGACCACGATGCCCATCCTTGATTTTAGTGGTCAGTGAGCCCAAATGCCATTTGCCGAAATGGCCGGTCGCATAGCCCTGCGCCCTGAGCACTTCGGGCAGCGTGATTTCCTCTGCCTTTAGTTTGCCGACATTGGCGAACGGAACACCGTGCCGGTAGGGATGACGCCCGGTGAGGACGCCAGCACGGGTGGGCGAACAGACGGGTGAGGTCGAATAGAAGCGATCAAAGCGCATGCCCTCTTTCGACATCTGATCGAGATGCGGCGTCCGTAGCACCGGATGCCCGTTATACGCGACATCGCCCCAGCCCTGATCGTCGGACATGCAGAGAATTATATTGGGCCGTTCCGCCATGGCGTTCAGCCCTGCTAAACACAGTAGGCTGGTAAGTAACAATTGAGTGCCTTTTTTCATTGGTGATTCCTCTTGCGTGGATCATTCTTGATATGAGTTTTGGGATAGTCGTCGCTGCCCTTGGCCTCTACGACCAGCTCCTTACAGCGCTGGCGGAAAGACTCGAGCGTATCAGCATGATCCGGCGAGTCGGCCAGGTTGGTGATTTCCTTCGGATCGTTCTTCAGGTCGTAGAGCTCTTCATAAATCGGCTGCTTACCCTGAATAGAATCGGTCAGCATAAGAACATGATGCCTGCGCGGCTTCGGCTTAAAATAGCGGATGTATTTAAAGTCCTCGCTGCGCACGCCTTCGATGAGCGGATAGTTCTGCCCCGTGTACATATTTTCGCAGAAAAAGTCCTTTCGCCAGGGAGCGCCGTCCTGCTGCATCACTGACACCAAGCTCTTGCCCTGCATTTCTTCATGGATCGATACCCCGGCCAGCTCCAACAGCGTTGGAGCAATGTCGATCGAGAGCGCCAACTCGTCCGCGACTGTTCCGCGGCGTGCTTCCGGCAGGCGTGGGTCGAAAATAATCATCGGCACGCGGATCGATTCCTCGTAGAGCAGCACTTTGCCGCCCAGCCCGTGTTCGCCATGCATTAAGCCATGATCAGAAGTGAAGACGATCACCGTATTCTCATACGACCCTTGCGCCTTCAGTTCGGCCACCAGATTGCCGACCAGACGGTCAATGCCGGTGACGGTCTGATACTCACGCACCATCCGTTCGCGCAGATCGGCCTCGTTGTGCACATAATGATACGTCGGGATGGTGACACCGTTATAGACCTGTGTCGGAATCTTCGGCGTTTTGATGTCGGCCTTGGCAATATAGGTTTCGGGCAGCGGCAGTTCATTGATCTGGTCCCGATAGGTGGTGCGGTACAATTCGGGATCGCTGTTAAGCTGCTTCATGGAACTGGTTCCCGCACCGTGCGGCAGATTAAAGTTCACCATCATGCAAAACGGTTGGTTCGTCGGCTTCGACCGGAGGAAATCCTGGGTACCGGCAAACTCGGGGTCGGGTTTAAGGAAGTGCATCGCTCCTTCCCCGAAGATTTCAATTTGCGTGTTTACACGCGAATTCCTGTAAATGGGGTGCTGCCATTTGGGATAGAAGGTGGAGTGGTTGTGATTGCCGTACCAATAGTCGAACCCGGCCTCCATCGTGCCGTTATAATAACCAAAATGGGGCTTAGCTTTTGCTAGTTGTTCCGGCGTGCTCTCCGGCTTTTCATTGATCCCGGAGCCCGGCCCGATGGGCGTATGATTCTTGCCGACATAGCCGACAAAATACCCCGCCTGCCGCAGTTGCATAGGATACGTTTCCTGAAAGGCCTCTTCCGTGAGGCTGCTTTGGGATGAAAACGTGACCCCGTGCTTGCGCTCATACTGGCCCGTCAGCAGGCAGGTCCGATTCGGCGTGCAGGCGGCGGTGGTCACGAAAGCATTACTGAAGCGCACTCCCTCGGCCGCCAGCTGATCGATGTGAGGCGTCCTGAGAATAGGATTTCCGTAGCATCCTAGATAGTCCGCTCGATGATCATCCGTGAGGATGACTACAACATTTGGGCGAGAGGCAGCTCCCAACATTGATTGCGCATGACTCATTCCAAACAAAAAAGTCGATAGCCAAAAAATTACTGCAATTCTCATGATTTCCATTTTGTCCCGATTTAAACAAGCACAATCTGAACTAGATATAGCTGATTCGTAAGCATTAATTTTGATACTACATTTGTAATTTAAAATGACAGTCCAACCGCCCACTCATGCCTAGCTCAGCATGAGCGACTATTCTAACAGGTTTCGCTTAGATCGTCTGTCCCTTTTTTAAGGGACAGATATCAATTGGTTAAAAAACAGACGAGATTGAAGACTTAATAACACAAATATTACCACATCAGCTGCGATCTAGCTGTCCCCCAATGGTGGGACAATAGGCAGAAATAATACTCTCGCTTGAAAACATAATTTGCGTTGACTCATTGATGGCTAAAATTGCCACATACGACGCTGATTACGCCGACACCGTCATTCGCAGCACATGATTTCTCATGCACCTCACACACCTTCTGGTAATTTATAGCGCGCTCCTACTAACTGGCAGCGAATCTGCCATGAACGCGCAAGCGACCACACTGAGTGAAACCCTGTCGTTGAATCAGTTGGAAGAGCGATTAGAGCGTATTGACGCTGAACTCGGGCAACTAGCAAAGTTCAGCCTGCGTGGCGGCATGGGAGCCATCAGTTATCGATCCGCCAGACACTCGACACCCGAACAGACCGAATGGGTGCAAATCGATCTCGACCAAACAATCGACATCGACCAGATCGTGCTGGTGCCAACGATCTGGCATAACGCTACAATCGGCTATCGCGCGGACGGGTTCCCACTGCAATTTCGCATTTTGGCAGGAACGGAAAAGGACAAGACTGGCAGCGTGATTGCCGCTTTCGATGAAACGGATCACCTGCTACCACGCATCGCACCGCTGATCGTCCCTTGCGCGATCACAGCTTCCTGGGTCCGGATCGAAACCTCTCTGCTCTCCCCTGCCGCCTTTGATGGTAAATACAATCTGGAACTAGCGGAAATCATGATTTTCAGTGGCGAGGAAAATATAGCGCTTCGAAAATCAGTACAAACGCCCTCCCAACGCCAGGCACCAAGCTTGGTACGACGACCGGAATTCCTAGTGGATGGCCACCTGCCATACTTGATGCATGCAGGGAAGGGAGAAAAAAGCATTGCTTTCATCGGCGAAGTCGCGCCACAAGAACCGACCAGACTAACGATCGACCTCGGCGCAACTTATTCGCTCAACCGTATCCATCTACATTCTGTCGAGCTGTCCGACACCGTCCCCCAGTCCCACCCCACCGATTTCGGGCTGCCGCGCCGAATGATCATAGAAGGAGCCAATACACCGGACTTTTCGCATGCCATCCAGCTAGTTGACTCTCACTTCAAATCTATTTTCGAGTCTGGCCCAATCATCATCAAAACCTTCCCAGATACCCCCTGCCGTTATATTCGAGCAACTATTGTCACCCCCTATATTCAAACCGAATACCATGCCAGCAGGGCACTGGCCGGATTTGCCGAAATCGAGTTTTTCTCGAACGGTCGAAACGTTGCACTCAACCAGCCAGTTCAGGGAAATTTCAAACAAGATATAATTTCCCGCTCCTACCAAGCCTTGACCGACGGGCGAAATATCTACGGACAAATTCTGCCGATCCGCGCGTGGATCAACGAACTGGCTCAACGCCATGACCTAGAAGTCGAGCGACCACTTATTGCCGAAGAATTAAACGTGCGCTATGCACATCAAAAAACTCAACTAAAGTGGGTCAGTTGGTTGGCAGCACTAATGGCAGTCGGCATAGGATTTACGATCCTGATCGACCGGATACTACAGGTCAGGAAAATCCTGCAAGTTAAAGAGCGCTTTGCCGCCGATCTGCATGACGAGCTCGGTGCCAACATTCACACCATCGAGATGTTGAATGAAATCTCCAGAGACGCTGACTCCCAAGACGAACGCGATGTGCTCAGCGACCGGATCTCCCAAGTGACCGCACGCACCGCCACTTCCATACGCCACTTTACTAACAGACTCGAAGCAGACACACTCCCAATCGGGCTAGTCGATGATATGCAACGGGCGACGGAACGCATCGCAACCAACATTGAATACGATATATCAGTCGAAGGTGCCGACTCATTGAGCCATCTGAAGCCCCTGATCCGAGCGGATCTGTTCCTCTTTTACAAAGAAAGCCTAATTAACATAATTCGCCACTCTGGTGCCACCAAACTCTGCACGCGCCTAGAAGCTAGTGCCAAAGAAGTGCGCCTCAGCATTAGTGATAATGGAATCGGCATCACAGACTCCACTGAAGGCGAAACCCCAGCAGCACTCAAGCGCCGCGCACGCCTAATCGGCGCAAAAGTCACGACCGAAAGCTCAACCTCAGGCGGCACCACCATCACCTTAATACTGCGCCCGCGCCGTCCCTACCTATTGAGAAAAAGACTATGAAGCAGCCCATACAAATCATGCTGGTGGAAGACCACCCTGAATACCGGGAGAGCCTTACTCTCGCTCTGAGCAAAGAGACAGATATGCAAGTCGCCGGTCAGTTCGGCACTGCAGAACAAGCCCTGCGCCACGTCCAATCGCTGCCCCCCGTCGAACAGCCCGACCTCGTGCTGTTGGATTTGAACCTCCCGAGCATGAGCGGGTTGGAGGCCCTGCCTTGGCTGCAACAATACGCACCTAAAGTGAAGATCATCATTCTCTCGCAGTCCGATCAGGAAGCCGATGTGCTCGCAGCCATCTCCGCCGGAGCCTCTGGTTACTTACTAAAGGGGACGAAACGGAAGGCGCTCTCAACAGCCATTCGCGACGTCATGGTGGGCGACGCACCAATCGACCCCAGTGTCGCCAAATTTATACTCAATCAAATACAAACACCCTCGCCGAAGGAACCCCTCAAAGTGGCGCTCTCAGATCGTGAGATCCAAACGCTCATTTTGCTAAGCGAAGGCCTTTTCAAAAAAGAAATCGCAAATCGGCTCGGGGTAACACCCCACACCGTGGCCACCTTCATCAAGCGCATCTACGAAAAGCTCAATGTCGCCAATGCCCCCGCAGCCGTGAATAAAGCCTACCAGTCCGGTATACTGAAAGCAAAATAAGCACATCAGCATGCCTGACGCTGACTCCCTCAGGAGTCAAGTAAACCAACAATCGAGCGCGATTGAGGCCATCAGAACAATGCTGATGTTAATACTTACAAAATATTTGCGCTCATTCTGTTCATGCCTAAAACAGAGACCAATGAAACTCTCTGCTCTAATGGTCGCACTTTGCAGCCAAATACTACTCTCCACCTACGCGGTTGCAGCGGCGCATCGCCCAGAGCCGCTCAATGATATTCCGCCCAACGTCCTGATCATCCTCACCGATGACCAAGGATTGTCCGACCTCGGATTTTACGGCAATCCCTCACTCGAAACACCTAACCTCGATGCGCTCGCCAGAGACAGCGTACGCCTCGAAGACTTCCTCGCCTCCCCGACCTGTTCACCGACTCGTGCTGCACTGCTGACCGGCAAACATGAATTCAAGGTCGGTATCACCCACACCATCAGCGGCCGCAGCCTGCTCAAACCGAACGTGCCGTCACTCCCCGCACACTTTCAGGCCGCAGGCTACCGCACCGCGATCTTCGGCAAGTGGCACCTCGGCGAGACCTACCCGAGCCGCCCACAAGACCGCGGCTTCGATGAAGTCTTTATCCACCTAGGCGGCGGCATCGGCCAAACCCCGGACTACTGGGGCAACTCCTACTTCGATCCACACATTTACCACAATGGTAACTGGCAAGCCACCGACGGCTACTGCACTGCGGTGTTCAGTCGCGCTGCCTGGAACTGGATCGATCAATCCGCTCCACAGCCTTGGCTCGCCTACCTTTCACTCAATACCCCACACACGCCGCTGCAGATTGATGATCAATTGACGCAAAAGTATTTGGATAAAGGCCTGCCTGAATCACAGGCCCGCTTCTATGCGATGATCGACGACCTCGACCGCGAGGTCGGTGAGCTTTTACAAAGGCTGGAAGCTACCGGCCGCGCCGACAACACCATCGTGCTCTTCATGGGCGACAACGGCAGCGCCAAAGGCGGCCGCCCCGACCAGATGGAATTCAACGCCGGGCTGCGTGGCACCAAAGGATCGCCCTACCAAGGCGGCGTGCGCGTGCCCTGCTTGATACGTTGGCCCGCGGGCAACATTCAAGGCGGCCGCAGCGTGGAGACACTGACTGCGATCAGCGACATCTTTCCCACACTTGCTGAACTAGCCAACATCCCACTCGGCCAGCATACACCCACCGATGGACGCTCGCTCACAGCTTTATTACAGAACGAGCAGGACGTCGATTGGCCCAAGCGCAGTATCGTGACCCACGTCGGACGCTGGCCCAACGGCCAAGCCGAGACGCACAAATATAAAGGCAGCGCGATTCGCAACCAGCGCTTTTCCCTCGTCGAAGGCAAGGCACTGTACGACCTACAGAATGATCGCGCCGAGCAACACGACGTGAAGAGCGACTATCCCGAAGCATTCAACACACTCAGTAAGCAATACGACCAATGGTGGAGCGAAGTGCGCCCACTAGCCGAAGACGTGCCGCCCATCACCGTCGGCGCAACAGCCGCACCAATCAGCCACTTAACCTGCATGGATTGGGGAGCCTCCGCGATCAAGGATCAGGGCGACAAATACCCGCCGTGGAATCAAAGCTACGTGCGCGCACTGGCAACAGGCCAAGCACTCGAAAATATCGCCCGATTCGGCGCATGGGCCATCGACTTCGCCCGCGCGGGAACTTACCGCATCACCCTGCGCACACTGCCCGAAGAGGCCAGCGATGCCGCAGTCCGACTTAAAGCTGGCACTGCGACACTCATCATTGGCAAGCAGACACACAGCAGCCCCATCAAAACAGGCGCAACAGCCATCGACTTTGAGATCCAGATCGAAAAAGGCATCACAACTCTCGAGACCTTACTCGAATACACCTCGCCAGATCGAGCCGCACATGGTGCCTTCTATGTAAGTATTCAATATCTTGATACACTCTAAGCCATGACACGTCCAAATATTATTCACATTCTAGTCGATGACCTCGGCTACGGCGACTTTAGTTTTTTTAACAAAGGCATCAGCGAGACACCATTTCTGGATCAATTCATCCAAGAAAGCACCAGCCTGTCGCAGCACTACACAAGTTCGCCGGTCTGCAACCCGTCGCGCGCCTCCTTGCTCACAGGGCGCTACCCGCACCGAACCGGCTCGATTGACACCTTAGAGTGGCGCGGCCTTGAACGCCTCGATCTGAACGAAGTAACCATCGCCGACATCCTGCAAGACGCTGGCTATCGCACGGGGCTGATCGGCAAATGGCATCTCGGTGCATTCGACCCCCGCTACAAACCTGAAAAGCGCGGCTTTGATGAAGCCATCTGTTTCCGTGGCGGCATGCACGACTACTACGACTGGCGACTCGAGTCCGGCGACCGCGTGCAACGCGCCGATGGCCGCTACCTCACCGATTTCTGGACCGACGAAGCAATCGACTTTCTTAAGCGCAGCCCGAAAGACCCGTTCTACCTACATCTCACCTACAACGCGCCGCACACACCGTTGCAAGCTCCTGAAGAAGACCTCGCCGTGTTCCGCGACCGCGACGATTTGAGCGAAGCAGTTAAAACACTTTACGCCATGATCCGCCGTCTGGATCGCAATGTCGGCCGCCTGCTCGAAAGCGTGGAACAGCTCGGACTACGCGAAAACACCCTCATCGTGTTTTCCAGCGACAACGGTCCGCAATTCGGCGGCTCTGGCGACGACTGCCTGGATCGATTCAACTGCCAACTGCACGGCTCCAAAGGCTCCACCTACGAAGGCGGCATTCGGGTGCCCGCCATCGTGCGTTGGCCAG
>JAFMHF010000028.1 GCA_017854655.1 Puniceicoccaceae bacterium
GTTTCTGCGACGACTAGGTCGAGCACGGCATCGCCGAGGAATTCAAGGCGCTGGTTATCGCCCTGTTCGAGGTCACAGCTTGGGTGCGTGAGAGCGAGTTCCAGCAAAGTGATATCAGTAAAGTGGTAGCCGAGCTTTTTTTCGAAGAGGTTCAATGGATGCGTCATGGGCAGTTTATTCAGGAATCGTGGCTTTCCGCTTGCACGAAATGTTATTTTGGAATTACTCTATGCTTGTCTAAAGCAACGGCTACACAATGCCGAAAATAGAGTCAGCAGCTATTAATAAACTACCTTTGCCTAAACAAAAAACTAAAAAAAACGGGGCCAAAATATTTGTCCTCGACACCAACGTTCTTCTCCATGACCCCCAGTGTCTACATAAGTTTGAGGATAACACAGTTGCCATCCCAGTCGAAGTTCTTGAAGAACTCGACCGCAAAAAATCCGCTCCAGGGGAGTTAGGGTTTTCTGCTAGGAAGATCCATCGAGATCTGCGAGCGCTGTTTGACGAGGAACTCGCCGTCCCGCCAGAAATGAAGGGGCAGGGGAATTCCGCGCTCAGTTGCGATTTACCGAATGGTGGTCGCTTGATTGTGGTGATCAACGACTATTTTGTATCTGGCAATACTCAGAGCGAGGGTATGAATCGCCTACGGGCAACGCTGGTTGATATGGAGAAAATGGACAGCCGTATTTTGGCGTCTTGCTTTTTTCTCAAGGAAGTGTGCACGGAGTGCCGTGTGATTTTAGTGACTAAAGACGCCAATATGGCGCTTAAGGGCATTGCGCTGGGCCTCGAAGTACAGGACTACATGAACGATAAGGTCAAAACGGCCAATATCGGCGGTGGCATCAAGACAGTTGTCATCGAGGACGTTGAGTATGAGCGCTTCATTGAAGAACATGGAGTCGATCTGACGCCGGAGCTAACCAGCCATCTGTATATTAACGAATATATTTATCTGAGCAACGGTGAGTTTCGCGAACCCGCACGCTACCGTGGGGACGGGCAAATCGACGGGTTGATCTTAGGCAGTGGCGTGGGGATTAAGATTCCGAAAGGTATCCGCATCAATCCGCTCAACGAGGAGCAGCGCATGTTGATGGATGCTTTACTCGACGAAGACATTAAGCTGGTCACTTGTATGGGCAAGGCTGGTACGGGTAAAACCTTGGTTTCGATTGCAATGGCACTGTATCAGGCGATCGGCGAGGATAACCTTTACGAGCGCGTCTTCATTACCCGACCGTTGGTGCATATCGGTAAGGATACCGGTGCGCTGCCCGGCACCTTGGAAGAGAAAATGGCGCCATATATTGCGCCATTTTACGATAATCTTGAAGTACTCTTCAGTAATCGAAAAGTGATTAAACGTCCGCCAGCAGATCCAGCTCAAGCCAAGTTAGAGCGTATCACCTCGAATCGTAAGCGTAAGAAGGCGATGACGAAAATGGCCAAGCAACCCGCGCATGCCGAACAGCAAGAGGATGATTCCAAGCAACCGCGCAAGCCGTATCAATTTCTGTTCGACTATGGCATGGTCGAAGTGGAGGCGATGACGTACATCCGTGGACGTTCGCTCGCTGATACGATTTTCATCATCGATGAGGCGCAGAATCTCACGCCACACGAAGCAAAGACTGTGGTGAGTCGCATGGCTGAAGGGTCAAAAGTGATCTTACTCGGTGATCCGTATCAGGTGGATAACATGTTTCTCGATGCCATGTCGAATGGACTGGTGCACACTGCGCAGCGCCTAAAGGGGACGGAAATTACCGCCCACTTGGAGTTGACCACAGGCGTGCGCTCAGAGCTCGCCGACTTGGCTGCCGATTTGTTGTAGCGACCCAGCGTTGAAAGGCGGGGTGATCAGTGTGAATCGCGCTAGAGCCATTGCCAATCGGAGAACATTGCCGCTTGGCCGATGTGCTCGCCGCTTGAGTCACGAAGCGACCAGATGCGAGCTGAATCGATATAGAAACGCCGGCCGCTGGCACTGATTCGTATGCCACGATAGCTTGCAGAATAACCTTTGTTAGTCACCTCATTGAGTAGCTGTTGCCGTTCCTCGCGGTGCATCGGTTCTGCGGAGAATCGCGAGGGCAGAGCGGTCAGTGTGGCCCAATCCATTTCGAATAGGGTCAGGGCAGTTTGATTGCCGTAGTTGAATATGGGGTCGTCTTGCGTGCCGTGAGAGAGTACCGCAAATGGCGCGGCCATCAGCTGTTCTACCTCATTGTTGCCACGCTCGATGAGTACTTCTCCGAAGCACCGTTGATAGTTGTCGAGCAGGTGCGTGGTGTGTGCGGTCCGATCCATATCGTTGTGACTCTAAGGGTCGCTTAGGGGGCCATCGATCGTCAACGATGACCCTGATTAAATTTAAATACGTTTGCTGTGTTATTCCGCAAAGCGGCGCGATCTATTGGTCTAATTTCTCGGCGGCCTCTTGTTCGATACGTTCGATGTATTCGGAGACGTTACAAGTGAGCATACGTGTGCTGCCAGGGGAGACTTCGAGCACCTTGTTGACGACGCCATCGAGGAAGGAACGGTCATGACTCACCAGAATGACGGTGCCTTCGAAGAGGTTGATCGCTTCCTGCAGCACTTCCTTGGATTTGATATCAAGGTGATTGGTCGGTTCGTCCAAAATCATGCAATTCGCCGGGTGCATGAGCATCTTGGCCAGAGCGACGCGATTCTTTTCACCACCAGAGAGGACAGAGGTTTTCTTGAGTGCTTCATCACCGCTGAAGAGCAGTGCTCCCAGTGCACCGCGTGGATTTGCGTCGTCGTTGCCGATCGCGGCCGTTTCGACTTCTTCGAGCACGGTGTTGGCTGGGTTGAGCTCTTCGGCTTGCGACTGCGCGAAGTAGCCGAGCACGGTGTTGATGCCCTTATCCACGGTGCCGCCTTGGAACACTTCGATGCCAGCCATGATGCGGGCGAGGGTGGACTTACCTGCGCCATTGACTCCGACGACGGCGATGCGGTCGCCCTTGTCGATGCGCAGGTCGAGACCGTCAAAGATAACATTATCGCCGTAGGCTTTTTCCAGACCGGTGATAGTGATCACCTTGGCGCTGGCAGGGGGTGACTTCGGGAAGCGGAAGAACATCTTCTTCTCATCGCGTGGGATGGTGACGAGTTCCATCTTGTTGAGCGATTTGATCCGAGACTGCACCATGCTCGCCTTTTTGACGTTCGAGCGGAAGCGGGTGATCCAGTCTTTGACCTCTTTGATTTCCTTTTGCTGATTTGCGTAGGCTTTACGCAAGATTTCAAGGCGCTTGTCTGTTTCGGTGACGTAGTAGCTGTAGTTGCCCTTGAAGCTGTTGAGATCCCCTTGTCTGAGTTCGAGGGTGCGGTCGGTAACTTCGTCGAGGAAGGCACGGTCGTGAGAGATCACGATGAGTGCGCCCTGGTAGTGCTTCAGGTATTGCTCGACCCAGTGCTGGGAGAGGATGTCCAAGTGATTGGTCGGCTCATCGAGAATGATGAGGCTCGGATTTTGTAGGAGCAGTTTCGCCAGCGCGATACGCATCTGCCAACCACCGGAGAACTCGCCGGTGTCACGCTCAAAGTCGGTTGCCTTGAAGCCCATGCCCATCAGGATACGCTCGACACGGGACTTCATTTTGTGCGGCTCGTGGTCTTCGAGTTGCTGCTCCCATTCGCCCATCTGGTCGATCAGGTCGTAGTAGGCATCTTCAGAGGTGTCCATCTCCACCATCTGTTCTTCGGCTTGGTCGATCTTCTTTTGGAGTTCGAGCACATCGCCAAAAGCACTTTCGGCTTCTTTAAACAGGGTCTTGCCAGAGACGGAGATACCGTCCTGCGGAAGGTAACCGATGCTGACGTAGTCTGGCTTATCGACGGAGCCCGACTCCGCCTCGAGTTCACCCATAAACATGCGTAGCAGGGTGGTTTTACCGGAGCCGTTGGAGCCGATTAGAGCGATACGATCACGCGCACCGATGACGGTGTTTATCTTGTTGAAAAGTGTCTTCTTGCCGAAGTGGTGAGAGATTTGATTGATCGTGATCATTTTTGAAAAGTGGGAAGATGGTCTATGAGGTCTACCGAGCTGGCCCCGCAAGCGTGACTGAACTGGGTGCCCTTTGGGCAAGTGAAGGAATAAAGGTGCCGAAAGGCGAGGGATGTAAGCAGGTCGTCTCTGGATGGCAAAGGAAAAGGAGTGGCGGCAGTTTTAGGGAAGTGATGCTTTTCTCGCGGGAGGGATGACCTCCGTGTCGTCCGCGCTGGGACTAACTAGGGCGCGTGCCAATCTGAATCGGTCCACGCGGAGGTGGCACCTCCCGTTGTCATTGCCGTCCAGCCACAAAAAAGCCCGAGGCGCTTAAAGCGCTCGGGCTGAGTGAAATATGGTATGATTGGCTTGGAAACTCTTTATGCGGCGTCTTTATCGCAATTGGAGCATTGGCCGTCGCTCTTGGCGCTGCCTTTTCCTTTACCACCTTTGCCGCCTTTGCCACGTTTCTTATGTGCGGCTTTGAGCTCGTCTTTGGTCAGTTGCCCGTCGCCGTTTTTGTCAATCTTGTCGAAGTGCTCGACGAGTCGTGTCGCGCCAGCGCTTTCGACTTCTTCGAGCGAGAGCTGTTCGTCGCCGTTCGAGTCAGTGTTGGCAAAGCGCTCGCCGCGTTCTGCTTGATTTGCTCGGCCTTGGCGTTGGCCATCTTGGTCGCTACCATCGACGGATTTATTTGCGGCTTGAGCGAATGCAGGAATGAGGCAAGTCGCGAGTACTGTGAGGATAATTCTATTTAATTTCATAATGTATTTGAGTGTTGGTTTCGCAGCGCTCGGTTGGCTGCTTAACACATACATCGTGGGTGTCGCTGAAAAGTTTCAGCGAGTTAAAAACTGTCGGCGCGCGCCTCGCCCGACGTTATGCTATCCCTCCAATCCTGCCACGATGGCGGCGTTTTGCAGTTCGTTGATTTCAGTAATGCCTTTGGCAGCAAGGTCGAGTAGAGCGTCTAGTTCCTCACGTGTGAAGGTGGCCTCTTCGCCGGAGCTTTGCACTTCGACGAATTTACCGGTGCCAGTCATGACGATGTTGGCATCGACGGTGGCATTTTTGTCTTCGGGATAGTTGAGGTCGAGCACGGCAGTGTCTTGATACACGCCGACCGAGACCGCGGCCACGGCTTCGTTAAAGGGGTTTTCAGCCAACTCACCTTTGGCGATGAGTTTTTGAATCGCAATTTGAGCGGCGACATAAGCTCCGGTGATCGATGCGGTGCGAGTGCCACCGTCGGCTTGAAGTACATCGCAATCGATCCAGATCGTTTTACCGGTGAGTTTTTTGAGATCGAATACGGCGCGCAGCGAGCGTCCAATGAGGCGTTGGATTTCGATGGTGCGACCATCGGCCTTACCACTGCTGATGTCGCGTCGCTTACGATCGAGTGTGCTGTATGGCAGCATCGAATACTCAGCAGTCATCCAACCACCTTCGACCTTTTGAGCACGCATCCAGCCGGGCACACGGTTGTCGATTGATGCAGCACAAATTACGCGTGTGTCGCCAAAGCTGACGAGCACCGAGCCGAGCGCGTGTGGGGCGATGCCCGTCTCAAATGTAATCGTGCGAAGTTCGTCGATTGCACGGTTATCAGGACGGGCGAAAGGTGTATTTGTTTGGTTGGACATTTTAAATTAGAGAGCTGAGAAATGAGAGGATAGAAAGTGAAAGTGAGAGAGAATCTTAATCCTACTCATCATCTTGCTCTAAATCAGTCGTCCCGTGTGAGGAGATTAGGATTAGGAGTAAGATTGAGATTAATATTTTTTAGTCTTTAGGCGTCTGTTTGTTTGGATGTGAGCGCTGGTAAATAGCGTTCACGGGCCAAGCGCCAGAAGATTAAGAAAAATGCGGTGAGTGGGATCGCTAGGACCATGCCCATGATGCCGCCGAGAGCCACGCCCCAGAAGAAAATGGAAAAGATGATGAGCATCGGCCCCATTCCGGTTTTATCGCCCATGATACGTGGGGTGAACACATAGTCGGTAAGCAGTTGACCGATGATAAAGATGATCGCGCAGAGGCCGATCAGACTGGTGCCGCCATCGTCTTGGAAGTAGGCGAGTGGTAGCACGGTAAGTATGCCGAGCATGGTGCCGAGGTAGGGAATGATGTTGAGTAGGCCAAGTACGAGGCCCAAGACGATGCCGAACTTGAGGCCGACCAAGGCAAAGCCAACCGCCAGCACGACGCCGAGGAGCAGGCCGATAATGATTTGCCCACGGAAGAATGCGATGAGGATCTCGCTGAACTGACGGCAGAGGAAGACGATGTCATGTCGACGCTCATCAGGCAAGAAGCTGAGCTGCTTTTGCAGATCGTTCCACACGTCGCGGTTACCATTCAGAATGAAGAATAGGTAAATGGGGATAATCGCGTAGGCCGCAATTTTGGCAAACATACTACCAATGAAGCCGCTGACTGAACCGCCAATCGTGCTGATTTTTTCTGGTAGAGCCTGAAGTCCGTTGGTGATAGTTTCAGAGTGTGTGGCGACGATATTTTGCACGTACGCCTGGGGTGTTTGGCCGAGCTTGGCATGTAACCATTGCCATACGGCCGGCGTCTTTTCTTGTAAGAATTGATAGAAATTGTCGCGTATGCTTGGCACTGCTTCGATGAACTCCGCGCCTTGGCGAAATAAAATTGGCAGCAGTAGCATGGTGATGGTCGCGATGGCGAGCAGCACTAGCAAGTAGAGCAGCATGATGCCTTGGGTTTTGGAGAGGCGCGTATGCTTCTCGCAAAGCGTGATGATCGGACGCAGCAGCGTTGCGAGGATCGCGGCGATCGCGAGTGGTAGCAGCACATCTTTGAATGTGAGGATAAACATCTGCAGCACGACGAACAGCGAACAGGCCGTGGCGATGAGCAGTATCAGAGCCAGAGCAGTCGCTCCGGCGGCGATGATTCGTTTTTGTGAGGGAGACAGATGGGGCGAGTTGGTGTCAGACATAGCGGTGTGTGTGAGGGTAACGTGTAACGGAGCACCTTTTGAAAGTCGAGCGTGCGAGTGGTGCCCGCTTGACTAAGGAATTAGATAGCCGCCAGCAGCGCAACTGAGTACGACCAGCCACGCAGGGATCTTAAATCGACTCAGCGCAATAAAGGCGCCGGCAGCCAGCACAACATCCGTCCAGCGTTGTACGCCGTGCGCCCAGACCGGATTAATTAAAGCGGCGAGGAGTAGACCGACGACAGCGGCATTCGCACCAATGAGACCGGCTTGTGCCCAGACTTTGTTTCGAAAGGTATTCCACAGTGGTAGTAGGCCAATGAGTAGCAGCATCCCAGGCAGGAAGATCGCGATTAGTGCGATTGCGCCACTAATCCAGTGTGGCGAGGTGGCTTGGCTGGCGGTGCCGAGAAAGGCCGAGAGAGTAAACAGCGGGCCGGGCAGTGCCTGCGCCGCGCTATAGCCAGCGAGGAAGTTGCTTTCCGATACGAGGCCGCTAGGCACCACGCTATCATGCAACAAAGGCAGCACGACGTGACCGCCGCCGAAGACCATCGCACCCGCTCGGTAATTCATCCCATAAATTGCGCTACTTGCATCCGGCGATACCAGCAGTGAGGCGGCTAGCAGCACGCAAAAGCTCGTGAGTGCGATGCACATCGTGCGCTTACTGACGAGTTGCTGTGCGCCGTGTAGCTCTGGCTTCTCTTGGTTGCAGTTGCGGAACAGAGCGTTGCCGATCGCGACGCCCAGTAAGATGACGCCGATTTGTATCCATGCGCCCGGTATCGACAGGGCGAGCGCCGCACCGCCAACTGCGATCGCGATGCGGGGCCAGTCGGGGCATAGTTTCTTGCCTAAATCGAGTACTGCTTTGGCGACCACCGCGACGGCTGCGATCAGGAGTCCGTGAATCAACGGAGCGGCACCATCGCCGATTACGGTAAGCCCGTAAGCGCAGGCGATCATAATTAGCGCCGACGGCAGCGAGAAGCCCAGCCACGCGGCACATGCCCCGCGTAGACCGCCGCGCTGCCATGCGATGGCAAAGCCCAACTGACTGCTCGATGGGCCAGGTACGAATTGGCACAGCGCGAGTAGCTCTGCATAGTGCGCCGCGGTGAGCCATTTACGGCAGCTAACGAACTCTTGCTTGAAGTAGCCGAAGTGAGCCACCGGCCCGCCGAACGAGAGACAACCGAGTCGGAGGTAAATCAGAAAGATCTTTAGAGCAGAGAGTGGCTGTTGCGTCGACATAGTCTGAATTAGGACCGATCAGTTGCTTTTTTCAAGAATTGAAGAGTTGGGTTGAACTTTTGCCTATAACACGCACTGTCCTGCGATCATGGACATCGAGACTTTCCCAAATCCAAACCAAGAGCGCAACTACACGATCCAGCACATCCAGGAGGAGTTTACTTCCACCTGCCCGATGACTGGCCATCCAGACTACGCTACGGTGGTTTTTAGTTATGCGCCCGATGAGCTGTGCATCGAGCTAAAGGCGATGAAGCTCTACCTGCACGATTATCGCAACAAGGGGATTTTCTTCGAAGCGGCGACCAATAAAATATTTGAGGATCTGTTTGCCGTGACTAAGCCACGCTGGGCACGTCTCGAAACGATTTGGCGCGGGCGAGGCGGCATCCGCTCTAATTTGATCGTTGAGGCCCAGCAAGACGGCTACGACGGTCCAAAGACCGTGCCGTTTGCTAGTTAGGCAAGCATGGCAGACCTTCGTCCTGCCTGTTAATTACTTTTAATTAAGCGACTTCGAAGATCGCTTGAATTTCGACGGTGGTGTCGAGCGGTAGGCCGGTGACTGCAACTGCTGCTCGTGTGTGGCGGCCGCGTTCGCCGAGGATTTCGACCATGGTGTCGGATGCGCCATTGATCACCGCAGGGCTGTCGGCGAAGCCGGGCACGCCATTGACGAAGCCGTTGAGTTGCACAACGCGGGAGACTTTATCGAGATCCCCAAGGTGACCTTTGGCGACTGCAAGAAGATTGAGCGCACAGACACGGGCGGCTGCTTGGCCGTAGGCGATGTCGCGAGTTTCACCGATTTTACCCGTGTGAGTCATCGCACCGTTGACCAAGCAGATGGCTCCGGAAATGTAAAGTAGGCTGCCGACTTGCATGCAAGCGACGTAGTTGCCAGCTGGTGCAGGTGCAATTGGAAGTTCGATGCCGAGTTCGGCGAGGCGCTGGTCAGTAGTCATGTGAGTGTGGTTGGTTGTCAGGTCTTGGTTGGCCGAGGAAGAAAAGGGCTAGATGCTTTAACTAACAACTTTCAGTCGGATACGGCTGCTCACCTTCGCTGCGCGCAATCGCGACGGCGCCGACGGTATCGCTAAAGACATTAACTGAGGTGCGGCACATATCGAGGATGCGATCCGTTACCCAGACAACGCCGATCGCTTCGACGGGTAGCCCGACTGCGGGGAGGATGACGGCAATCGCCACGAGACTGGCGGCTGGAATCCCGGCGACACCAATACTAGTGGTGAGGGCTAGAAAGACGACGAGCAGCTGATCGCCGATGCCGAGTGCGACTTGGCCGGTGGATGCGTAGAGTTGTGCGATAAAGAGCACGACGACGCATTCGTAGAGTGCGGTGCCGTCCATATTCACCGTCGCGCCGAGTGGCAGGGTAAAGGAGCTGGTCTTCTTCGAAACCTTGGCACGCGTTTCGACGGTTTCAATGGTCAGCGGTAGAGTGGCAGACGAACTGGCGGTGGAAAACGCAGTGAGCAGCACTGGTGCCATCTCTTTGTAGTGCGTGATCGGGTTGACCTTGCCAATAAACTTGAGCACTAGGGCGAGGTTGATGAAAAAATGAATCGCCAGAGCTAAAACTACTGTGACGAAGAACCAGAAAATCGCGCCGATAAGGTCGCCGATGGGCGCGTTGAACAATACTGGGGTGACCAGGCCGAATACGCCGAACGGCGCGAAACGAATGATGAAGTCGGTCAGCTTGAGCATCACTTCCTGGGCGCTCTCCCAGAATTTTTGCTGCGTCTCGCGTTGTGTCTCGGGCAGCTTGCCGATGAAGGCGCCGAACAGTAGGGAGAAGGTGATGACGCCGAGCAGTTGGCCATTGTTGGTCGCCGCATCAACGATGTTGGATGGGAACATGCGCAGAAAGATATCAAACAGGTCGCTGCTGCTACGGCCTTCGACTTTGCTCATTAATCCTTCGTTGAGGGCAGTTTCGCTGCCGCGACCAAGCATAGCGGTGGCAGTCTCGGCATCAATATTACCGGGGCCGATGAGATTCACCACGACGACGCCGACGATGACTGCCGCAGCTCCACTGCAGGTGTAATAAAGGAAGGTCTTAAACCCCATACGGCCGACGCCTTTTTCAGCGCCAAGATGCATGACTCCGCTGATGATGGAGGCGACGATCAATGGCACGATGACCATCTTCAATGCGTTCATGAAGAGCGTGCCGATGAATTGACAAAAGACTTCGACGTTACTGCTAAAAGCTCCGTCAATGTTGGGCATGAGGACACATGCAAACAGTGTGGCAAGTGCGAGTGCGAGTAATATCTGCCAGTGCAGTTTCCAGTGAATGGGGTTCATAGAAGACAATTAAGGATTAAGAATTAGGAATTACGAATTCAAAACTTTGAAAGCTTGAAAGTAATGATCCTCGGGGGAAGCCCCGAAGTATTTTGTCTGGAGGGAAACGCTCCGTCGTTTCCATACGTCTGCCCCGCGCAATGGAAACGACGGAGCGTTTCCCTCCAAAAAAAGCAAGCTTAGAGCTATCAGCCCTGTCGTGAATTAAACTGCTTTCAAGTGTTCAGCTCGTGGTCAGTTAATTGTGGCTGACCTAGGGAAGTCGTTTCGCGAGCTCTTGCCAGTATTCGATGGCGAGCTCTTCAGGGCGAACCGTTGATTTGACGCCGTCTGCGACAATGGAATCGAACCACTCACGTGCTTCGGGCAGTGGATCGCGTTTGCAAAGTGCACCAAGTTGTTTGCGGCGTTGAGTAAAGATACGGCGGATGCATTCGCGTGCGACTTTCGAAAAATGTACCGCGTCCTCGCGTAGATCCAAACGCAGTAGTGCGGAATCGACTTTTGGTGCGGGGTGAAAACATTGTGCGGAAACAAGATGCTTACTATGTGCGGTATAGACTGACTGTAGAAAAATTGAAATGGCTCCGAACGCTTTGCTGCCATGCTTGGCGATGTAGCGGTCGGCGGCTTCTTTTTGTAGCATCAGCACCATGCGCTGTGGGAGAGGTCCTGAGATGACGGCTTCCATCCACGGTGTGGAGACTGCATAAGGGAGGTTAGCGACAATTTTAAAGCCAGCTTTGGCTTGATCAATGGGCAGTTCGGCGCGCGGATAATCGAGACAGTCACCTTCGATTAAATGTAAGTTCGGCTGCTCAGGTAGCACGTTCACACGGATGTGTTCGGCGAGAGTACTGTCACGCTCCACTGCCCAGACAGTCGCTCCTGTACTGAGTATGGCTCGCGTGAGGGTGCCGAGCCCCGGGCCGATTTCGACGACATGACTACTGCTATCGATATCTGCCATCTCGACCGACTTGCGCACGATGTTGCCATCGACGAGGAAGTTTTGTCCCAACTTTTTGTTTGGGAAATGCGCTAGCTCATCAAGCAGTGCGCGGGTTTGTTTGGGGCTGAGTGGCATCTGTTTGAAAAGTATAAAAGTATGAAGGTGGGAAGGCGGGAAAGTATTCAAGTATGAAGCTGGTGGATTCTACTTTCCCACTTTTCTACTTTAACACCCTTATACTCTCTTAAGCGTTGTGAAACGCTTCGATCAATCTATCGGTGTCTTCGGATCGCATTAGGGCTTCGCCGACGAGGATCGCATCGGCTCCGCATTCACTAGCGCGTTCGGCATCTTCAATGTCAAAAATACCGCTTTCGCTGATTTTAATGATATCGTCAGGGATCTGTGGTATCAGTAATTCGGATACGGCTAGGTCAGTCTTGAAACGCTTGAGGTCGCGGTTGTTAACACCGATTATTTTGGGGTCGAACTTGAGTGCTTTTTCGAGTTCACGCTCTTCGTGGATTTCGTAAAGAGCGTCAAGTCCAGCCAGTCCAGCCGCGTCTCGGAGCGCTTTTATTTCGTCGTCTGCGAGTGCACGCACGATGATTAAAATGCAGCGCGCGCCGCCCTCAGCGGCTTCGACGACTTGCACCGGGTGCACCATGAAGTCTTTGCGTAAACAGGGCACCTTGCGTTCGTGAACTTCGAGAAATTCGACGACATCCCAGAGGTCTTGAAGGCTGCCACCAAAATAATCCGTATCAGTGAGGATTGAGAGACAGTCGGCTTCGGCGTTAATATATTTACGCGCTTGGTCGACGGCATTTAGGCCGGCATCTGAAATTTCGCCAGCCGAAGGGGACTTGCGCTTGATCTCGGCGATTACCGAGAGGCGGTCGTTACGGGCGAGGGCTTTGAGGAAGCTGCCGCCTTGGCGCTGCATGTCGGCGAGTCGTGAGAGTTCCGAATCGCGAATTGGGCGTATCTGGTTGCGTAGTGCGTGCCGCTTGGCGGCCATGATCTCGGCTAGTTTATCCATCTAAGTGAACATCGAACGTTAAACGTCGATCTTTCAACCCCGAATTTGGCTTAATTGAATGTTCCGGGGGATTTATGTAAAGGAGTGAGGGCGACTCGCCCTCGTTGTTGAATTGATGAGGGCGACTCGCCCTCGTTATTGAATTGTTGTGGGCGAGTCGCCCACACTCCTTTAACTGATCAGCTCCCTCGCCGTGCGGTCACCCAGTCGATGAGTTTCTCGGTTTCGTCTTCGTAGGCCCATGCGGCGCGAAGGAATTCTGCGGGGTGAATATTATTGGCTTTGAAGAAACGTCGGTCGCCCTCACAGCCATACATGCTCTCGGAGGGGAGCTCGCCGCGTAACTTGGCGATGGCCTTCCGTAAGATGCGGGGCAGCCAGACGATGCCGCGCACTTCGAGGTCTTTAGCCGGCAGGGTGCTGCTGTCTAGAATGTGCGTGGAGGCTTGACCGTTTTGCTGGTTAAGAAAGTAGTCGCGGCGTGCGTCGGAGACCAGCAGGAAGGTGGCGAAATCGATCTCGGCACCGCCGAGATGGTCTTCGACTGGGTCATAGACGTCCATGGCGTTGAGACCGATGGAGGCGAGTTCGGCGAGTGTGGTTGCGTCGAAATAGCTGTCAGGTGTACGGTTGCCGTCTTGGTATTGAGCGACTGCCTCGTCCCAAATGGCTTGCAGGCGTGTTGAATAGTTGTGCTGTTGCATCGTGGATTGTACGTGAGACTATTTTTCGTTTTCCGGGCGATAGCCGGCTTTCCATTCAGCGACGCTGACACAGATGGGTAGCTCGCCGTTGGCGAAGAACCATGAGTCGATCGCGTAATGCGCGTTGTTTGCATTTTCGATAATTGCTGCGCTGTTATGTGGGTATTGTAGCTGGGCGAAACCGCGATGCTGAGGGTGGCCGACACGGTGGTAACGGATCAGCCCGTCTTGCTGTAGTAGCAACAGAGCGACAGTAGTGTTGGCAGCTTCGGCGATGCAGTCTAGCTGCGGGCCTCGACTGCCTTTTCGTTGGTTCTTGGCAGAGTCATTTGAGGTGCCGTTTTTCTCGCCGACCAAGGTCTCAATCGCCGCGACGGCGACAAGCAAGCGTTCGCGCTCTTCGGCGGCATTTTGCTGCGCAGGCTGAAAGATGGCGCGGATGCTTTGCCATTCCGATTCGGTGTAAGATAAGCGTGACAGCTGTCGGCAACCAGCGGAAGCACAGGTTTCAAAGTCGCGAATTTCCGGCGACTTTAAATCGTAATAACTCAGATAGAACTGCGGGTTGCGCGTCAACGTGCTGCAGCCAGCGACGAGTACTATACTAACGAGCAGAAAGGTCAGCCGCAGGCGTCGCATGACTACTTCTTATACTTCAGCGATGCTGCAATAAAGTTAGCGAACAGTGGATGCGCTGCGTGCGGCTTAGACTTGAATTCCGGGTGGAATTGTACCCCGACATACCACGGGTGCTCGGCGATTTCAACGATTTCGACAAGGTCACGTTCAGGGTTGATACCTCCAACCCGCAGGCCTTTGGATTCGAGCTGTTCGCGGTAGTCGTTATTAAATTCAAAGCGGTGGCGATGACGTTCATCGATCATTTCAGTGCCGTAGGCATCGAAGCTGAAGCTGTCTTTGCTAAGTTTGCAAGGGCAGGAGCCGAGGCGCATGTTGCCGCCCTTGGTGGTGAGCTCTTTTTGGTCTGCCATGATGGTGATCACTGGATGCGGTGTCTGCGGATCAAACTCAGAGCTGTTAGCGTTTTCCAAGCCTGCGACATGACGCGCATATTCGATCACCGCGATTTGCATCCCTAGGCAGAGGCCGAAATAAGGCACATTGTTTTCGCGGGCGAAACGTGCCGCAGCTATTTTACCCTCGGTGCCACGGTCGCCGAAGCCACCAGGAATCAGAATACCATCGAGTGAGCCGAGGAATTTCTTAGGATCTTTTTCGATCTCTTCTGCGTCGAGGCGAACGATGTGCACCGCAGTGTCGTTGGCGATCCCTGCGTGAATGATTGATTCATACACGGATTTGTAGGCGTCTTGCAGCTCGATGTATTTACCGACGACGCCAATTTCGACTTTGTGGTTGGGCGCTTTGAGGCGGCGCACGACGTCGTGCCAAATCTTCATGTCGCAGTCGGGGGCATCGAGTCTCAGATGCTCAATGACTAAGTCGTCGAGATTTTCTGCTTTGAGTGCGAGTGGTAGTTCGTAAATCGATGTCTCGACGTCTTGCTCTTCAATCACGGATTGAACCGGCACGTTACAGAACATTGAGAGCTTTTGGCGCATCTCATTGGTCATCGGCTCTTCGGTGCGGCAGACTAGGATGTCGCATTGAATACCAATTTCGCGAAGTTTGGCGACGCTCTGTTGGCTGGGCTTGGTCTTCAATTCGCCAGCGGCTTTCAAGTATGGGAGCAGCGTGCAGTGTAGGAACAACACATCCTGGCGACCGACTTCGAGGGCGAATTGGCGCATCGCTTCGAGAAACGGTAAGCCTTCAATGTCACCGATGGTGCCACCGAGTTCAGTAATCAGTACATCGACGTCCTCGCTGCCACCGTCGTAGATGCGTTGTTTGATTTCGTTGGTGACATGTGGGATGACTTGCACGGTTGCGCCGAGGTAATCGCCGCGGCGTTCCTTCTTGATGACCCGCTCGTAAACTTGACCTGATGTGAGGTTGTTGAGCTTACTGAGTTTTCCAGAGGTGAAGCGCTCGTAGTGGCCGAGGTCTAGATCGGTTTCCGCGCCATCGTCCAACACATAGACTTCGCCATGCTGAAATGGGCTCATGGTGCCGGGGTCCACATTTAAGTACGGATCGAATTTCTGGATGCGCACTCGTAAACCGCGTTGTTCGAGTAGCGCTCCCAGTGCGCCGGCGGTGAGTCCTTTGCCGAGCGAGGAAACCACGCCACCGGTGACAAAAATGTACTTCGTGTTGTTTGACTGCGTCATAATAAAAAAATGGAAAGCTTGCGTTTGCCGCCCCGCCTTCGGGCTCGCATTCAATTGGTTGCCCTTTTGGGTTGGCAACCCTTTTTGGGAGAATCTTTAAAAGAAACTTAGCAATAAGCTGCACTTCTTTTGCGGTAGGTTTAAATTAGATTTATTTGTTTGTCTGTACGCAGCCCGTATTTGGCCGTTTTTGCAGCCTACAATTTGTACGAATGGTTTTTTTGGGCCGCTTACTTTTGTTAATCGTACCAATTAGTCACGCTAATAGAATGTCTGTTTGGGGCAAGTAGTTTGAAAATCCTGCCACTGCGCTTAGTAATCAATTATTTACTACGTCTAGAAGATTATGTGCGCACTGTGTAGCTTTCTGAAATCGACCATTGGTCGAAAAATCCTAATGGCCCTCACCGGTCTGGTTCTTGTTTTGTTTGTGCTCGGGCACATGCTAGGCAACTTGCAGATCTTTTTGGGACCTGATGTCATCAACGCGTACGCTTACAAGCTGCATCATGTCATGCCAGTGGCAATGCTCTGGGGGATTCGGCTGTTTCTGCTGGCTTGTATCGGGGTGCACATCTGGGCCGCGATTTCGCTTACTTTAGACAATCGCAAGGCGCGTCCGCAGGGCTACGATCAGAACAAATCGGTGCAGGCGACCTATGCTGCCAAGACGATGCGTATGAGCGGTATTATCCTGCTCGCCTTCATCATCTTCCACATCGCGCACTACACCGCTCGCATCGTTCCGGGCAAGGAGTATAACGAGCAAATCGCCGATGTCGCGCTGGTTAAGCACGGTGAGCCAGTGCTACACAATGGCGAAGTGGTGATGACTTTTAATGTCAACGACATGATGATCGCCGGCTTCGACGTCTGGTGGGTTTCGGCCTTCTATATCATCGCGACTGGTTTGCTCTGCATGCACCTAACTCACGGCGTGAGCAGCATGTTTCAAACTGTCGGTCTGCGCAACCAACTCTGGCGGGCACGGCTGGATCGTTTCGCACGCATCTATGGTGTGGTCGTTTTCCTTGGTTTCGCAGTGATTCCGGTGGCAGCGATGACTGGTATACTTAAAAAGACTGCTCCGGCGGTTGAAGTAATCGTTGAACAACTTCCCCAATAGCACCGAATACTAATGAATCTAGATTCAAACATTCCTGAAGGACCGCTCGCTGATAAGTGGTCGAACCATAAGTTTAAAATGAAGCTGGTGAATCCAGCCAATCGTCGTAAGTACAACGTGATCGTGGTCGGTTCTGGTCTTGCTGGCGGCGCTGCCGCGGCGAGTCTGGCAGAGCAGGGCTACAACGTCTCCTGTTTCTGCTACCAAGACAGTCCGCGCCGTGCACACAGTATTGCAGCGCAAGGTGGTATCAATGCCGCCAAAAATTACCAGAACGACGGTGACTCTGTGCGTCGTCTTTTCTACGACACCGTTAAAGGTGGTGATTATCGTGCTCGTGAGGCCAACGTCTATCGGCTGGCCGAAGTCAGTAGCGACATTATTGACCAGTGCGTCGCGCAAGGTGTGCCATTTGCTCGTGAATACGGCGGCATGCTTGCGAACCGTTCATTCGGTGGCGCGCAGGTTTCCCGCACATTTTACGCACGTGGTCAAACCGGACAGCAGCTTCTCCTCGGTGCGTATTCCGCGCTGAGTAAGCAAATCGGTCTTGGTAAGGTGAAGATGTATAACCGCCACGAAATGCTCGATGTGGTCAAAGTCGAAGGCCATGCCAAGGGCGTCATCGTTCGTAACATGATTACCGGCGAAGTTTCCCGTCATGCCGCGGATGCGGTGGTGATGGCGACTGGTGGTTATGGTAACGTATTCTTCCTCTCAACCAATGCACAGGGATGTAACGTGTCTGCTGCGTATCGCGCTTACAAGCGAGGTGCTGGTTTTGCGAATCCTTGCTACACACAGATTCACCCAACTTGTATTCCTGTGCACGGCGACCAGCAGTCTAAGTTGACGCTGATGTCCGAGTCGCTGCGTAATGACGGCCGTGTCTGGGCTCCTAAGTCTGCAGAGGCAGCCAAGCAAATTCGCGAAGGGACGCTCGATCCAAATACAGTTGTTGAACAAGAGCGTGATTACTTCCTCGAGCGTAAGTATCCAAGCTTTGGCAATTTGGCGCCACGCGATATTTCTTCGCGCGCGGCCAAGGAAGTTTGCGATGAAGGTCGCGGAGTTGCTTCGTCCGGCCTCGGTGTATTCCTCGACTTTCGCGATGCGATTGCCCGCGACGGCCAACCTGCGATCGCCGAGCGTTATGGCAATCTGTTCGATATGTATCAGTGCATCACGGGTGCAGACCCATATTCTACGCCGATGATGATTTTCCCGGCGGTGCACTACACCATGGGTGGTCTGTGGGTGGATTATAATCTGCAAAGCTCGATCCCCGGCATGTTTGTGGGTGGCGAAGCGAACTTTTCCGATCACGGTGCCAATCGCCTCGGTGCTTCTGCGCTGATGCAAGGACTGGCTGACGGTTACTTTGTTCTTCCTTATACGGTTGGCAACTATCTTGCCGAAGAGGGCATCGCTGCGGCAGGCACGGTCACGACTGAGCATCCTGCATTCGCCGCAGTTGAAGCAGAGGTGCAAGGCCGCATTGAGACACTGCTGTCGGTCAACGGCACCGAATCGCCGCGATCCTTCCACAAGCGCCTCGGTCAGATCATTTGGGATAAGTGCGGTATGGCCCGTGATAAGGATGGCTTGACTGGTGCAATTGCGGAAATTCAAGCGCTGCGTAAGGAGTTCTGGGCCAATGTGCGCGTCGTTGGTGACGCGCGTTCGCTTAACCCAGAGTTGGAGCGTGCGGGGCGCGTGGCTGACTTTTTGGAATTTGGCGAGTTGCTTTGCCGTGATGCGCTGATGCGTGAAGAGTCCTGTGGTGGTCACTTCCGCGTCGAGCACCAAACGAGCGAAGGCGAAGCCAAGCGAGATGACGAAAACTTCACCTTCGTGGGCGTCTGGGAGTATAAGGGCGACGATATTGACCCTGAGCTGCATAAGGAGGACCTCGTCTATGAGGAGGTCAAACTCGCAACCCGCAGTTACAAGTAAGCGAACCACTCAACTAAAGACAGAATTATGAAACTTACACTTAAAGTTTGGCGTCAAAAAAACAGTCAAAGCCAAGGCAAGTTTGTTGAGTATCAACTCGACGATATTTCGGCAGGGTCTTCTTTCCTGGAAATGCTTGATATTCTCTCGGAGCAGCAGGTTGCCAATGGCGAAGAGCCGGTCGCATTCGACCATGACTGCCGCGAAGGTATCTGCGGCAGTTGCTCGCTGACGATTAATGGCATCCCGCACGGTCCGGAAAATGGCACCACTGCCTGTCAGTTGCACATGCGCCACTTCCACGATGGCCAGACCATTACGATCGAACCATGGCGGGCAGCACCGTTTCCAGTGATCAAGGACTTAGTTACCGATCGCACCGCGTTTGATCGGATTATCCAGTCCGGTGGCTTTATCACTGCCCGCGCTGGGACTGCTGTTGATGCCAACTCCAGCCCGATTGCCAAAGGCATTGCGGATTACGCGATGGATGCGGCAGCCTGCATTGGTTGTGGCGCATGCGTGGCCGCCTGTCCGAATGCATCTGCGATGTTGTTTACCGCTGCGAAAGTATCGCATATGAACAGCTTGCCGCAGGGTAAACCAGAGAAGGATCGCCGTGCGCTCGCGATGGTCAGCACCATGGATGGCGAAGGCTTCGGAGGTTGTACCAACATTGGTGAGTGTGAAGCGGTCTGCCCGAAGAGCATTTCGTTGGATATGATTGCGCAGCTTAATCGCGATTATACGGCGGCCAAGGTGAAGGATTTCTTCTACCTAGTGCCATAGGCCTGGTTGACAGTTTTAGTTTTGATCAAAGGCGATCGTGCACATGCATGATCGCCTTTTTTATATTCGGTGGGGTCGGATTCGACTTTTATCTCCTAACGGTATGTTGGTGGTTCGAAGAGTGTGTATCTATTTGCAGCTTAATGACTTTGCTAAGTTGTTTGGCTTTGATTTTAGTCCAGTGAAGGACGGATATTTAAAGCGTTGAATAGGTTATTACAATAAAATGCATTTCTATTCGATAAATCGTTATTTTTAAATACGCTTTTAAGCTCATCTTCAAAATGCGGATGAGTGAACACTAGGGTTCATATAAACAAGCTAAAATCTAACCACAACCCACCATCATCATATGAATATAATCAAAAAGCTCATTGGAGCATCTGCACTTGCAGCAATGATTGCCATCTCCGCCGCACAGTTGTCTGCTGAGCGCGAACCAGATCTTGGCAAAAATTTCACGGTATCGGATTCTCCCGAAACCACGGTTTTCAACCTGCAGCATCCGTCGATCAATCGTCACGTTCACGATTATCGCGAGCACAAGCCTGCACCAGCCGCACCTGCACCAGTCGACGATTGTGCGCCAGGCCTGGTCGCTGACTCGATCGATCAGTATGGTGTAAGCCTGAGCAAGTCTGCGCCTGCTACAGTCGCACTGAATGAGCCATATGCTTACAGCTACACCGTGACTGCAAAGCAGGACCTCAAGCGGGTCGTCGTGCAGGAGCAAATCCCTGCGGATGCTGTTTATGTCTCAAGCAATCCTGAAGCAGAAGTTTCAGGGAGCAACGTGACCTGGACACTGTACAATCTTGCGAAGGGCACTCAGGCGCCACTCGAATTGATGGTTAAAGCCACATCGGTTGCGGATCTTAGCAGCTGTGCAACGGTCACAACCTATCAAGATGCGTGCACCACCACAGCTGTTGGTGTCCCTGAGCTTGCGATCGTCAAGACGACTCCAAACGAGCAAGTCTTAGTCAACACTGGTGTGCCTTGGGACATCACAGTGACAAACACTGGAAACTTCTGCGCATACGATGTTGTCGTTACAGATACATTGCCTGCTGGCGTTGAGCATGAAAGCGGTAACAGCCAACTCGTGGCCGAGCTTGGCACCCTCGCTCCGGGTGAAAGCCGCGACATCATGGTCAACACCACAGCTGCTGCAACTGGTGAGCACTGCAACGTTGCAGTCGCGAGTTCTTCAAATGCCGGTTCGGTTCAAGACGACGCATGCGTAAAGGTGGTCGAAGCGGGTCTTGAAGTGACCAAGGCCGGCACTTCCATGCAGTTCGTTGGTAAGCAGGCTTCGTATCAGATCGTCGTGAGAAACACAGGTGATGTGCCACTCAGCGATGTCGTGGTTAAAGATACAGTTCCTGCTCAAAACAAGCTGCTTGCAGCTCCATTGGCGCAAATCAATGGCAACACTGCGACCTGGACCACTCGTCTCGATGCGGGTGAGTCGAAAAACTTCGACGTCACCGTAATGGGTCTAGCAGAAGGCACATACTGCAACCAAGTCAGCGCTGCATCTGCGGCTTATGGCTTGAGCGGTGCAGATGACGCTTGCACAGAATGGCGCGGTTACCCTGCGCTTCTGATCGAAGTGATCGATACTGAAGATCCGCTGCTTGTTGGTGAGGAAACCACATATGTGATCCAAATCACTAATCAAGGAACAGCTGCTGATACAAACGTCGGACTTAATGTTCAGCTTCCAAGTGAACTCTCTCTGGTCTCCGCTGCCGGCGACAGCAAGGGCATTATCTCTGGAAACAACGTGAACTTTGCTCCATACGCGGTATTGAATGCGAAGGAAATCATCCAGTTCCGCGTGGTGGCCAAGGCCGTATCTGTAGGTGATGCACGCTTCCGCGCACAAATGAGCTCTGATCTGCTCAAGACTCCAGTGCCTGAAGAAGAAGCAACTCAGGTCTACTAAAACCCGATACGCTTAAAGTTTGCAGAGGCGTCCGCAGTGCGGGCGCCTCTTTTTTGGTTCATCGTCGATTAGCGGGAAAGGCATAGATGGTCGGTGGATTTGCTTCTGGCTCTTGGGAGGGACGACCTCCGTGTCGTCCGGTACCGATGCGGGAGAGGCTGACATGACTAACAGCCCATAGAGAAACTTGGATTTTCATGTGATTTCTAAACTGCTTGCGGTCGACACGGAGGTCGACCCTCCCCAACAGAATAGCCGCCACATTAGGCTCAGAGTGGTATTTCCCCGGTAAATGACGATGAACCTCTTTTTTTTTGCTTCAGTCACGCGGGTAGCGCGTTCGTCCAAAGCGCATGTGGCTATAGCGATGCCTGTCGCTGCTCTGATTCATGCCTATCCGATTAGATCGGTGGCTAACAGAATCCACTGACATGGTCAGATTCAAGCTATTCGTCTAGTGTGCTTATGGGTCCAAGACTTGCCTAGTTTCAAAATCGTTATATCTTTATTTCTAATTCGCATTTCAACTGCTCGAATTTAACTAATGGCCCGCCGTCGACTCACCAACTCGCCAGAAGAAGATTTCCCGATGACGCCGATGATCGATATGGTCTTTCTGCTGTTGGTGTTCTTTATGACGGTGAGCACCCTCGCGCAAGCGGATCGTCGGGTGAAGCTGGATTTGCCAGAATCTGCATCTAGCGATGTACCCGAAGACCTTGCCGATCGTGGTACCATCTCGCTCGATGCCGAAGGGCAGATTTTCCTGGGCGCGCGACCACAAACACTCGAAGCGATGCAGGCCGCGATCAAGGCGTCCTTGTCCGACAATCCTGAGTTGCGTATTCACGTCCGCGCCGACCGTGCCACTCCTTACCACACGATTAAAGAGGTGCTCCGCTCATGTGCCGAAGTCGGCGCTTACGAAGTGATTTACGCCACCTATCAATCTCGGTGAGGGTCTATTTGAAAAATGGCACAATTAAAAAAACGAGCAGACGAGAAGGGCGGCGTGCCAATCGCGCCAATGATTGATGTCGTTTTCCTGCTGCTGATTTATTTCATGGTGGCGTCCAGCTTGGAGCAGCAGGAGGCAGACCTTTCGTTTCAGTTGCCCGGCACGGTCGAGCAGACCGAACCATTGGATTTGCCTGATGAGCAGATCATTGAAATTCGCCCTGACGGCCAAGTCGTGGTCAACGATTATCCGTATGATGCTCCAGAGGTGTCGCAGCTGAATGAGCTCGCTGCCATGCTGAGCCGCTTTCGCGAAGCCAGCAGCGCGAATAAGGTCGAAGCGATTGTCACCATCTCACCGACAGATGCAGTGCCGCATGCGCAGATCGTCAAGGTGATGGATGCCTGCTCTCTGGCTGGGATCGAGGCAGTGAACTTCGCCTTGGGCGATGATACTTGAAGGCAACGAATGATTATTGCTGCTTGAGGATACGTAGTTGCGAGTGCGCCCGCTCAATTTGTGTAATCTGTGCTACGCTGGCAAACGACAGGCCAGTGGAGAGTGCGTCCGCTTGAGTGGCGGTGGGGGCGATCACGCTGAGGCTCTGCCAGCGGGTGCTGGGTCGGCCGCTGATTGGATCGAGCAAATGGTGGTAGTTGCCGCTGGTCGAAAAAAGGCTGCCGTAACTGCCGCTGGTGGCGAGGGCTTGGTTGTCGAGCTCGGCAACTTCGTGGATTTGCTCGGGCTGCTGTGCATCTTTAATCCCAATGCTCCAAGGGCGCTGTTCGGGATGTGGGCCGATGGCGCGGGTTTCGCCGAGCTCAACCAGCACATGCTGGTAGCCTGCATTGCTGAGGATGTTGCTGATGTGATCAGTGATGAAGCCTTGAGCGATGCCATTGAGCGTCAATTGCATGTTTGGCTGATCAAATTGAATCGTGTCGGCATCGTAGTTCAGATGTTGCCAGCCAGTGCGGGCGAGTGCTGCGCCGAGGGCTGCTTGACTGGGCCCTGCGGTGGCATTCGGGGATTGCTCAAAGTGCTGCGCGTAGGCTTGCCACAGCGGTTGGATGGTCGGGTCGAATAGACCTTGGCTCAATTGATGCGCTTGGCCTGCTGCGTCGAGCAGTGCCTGCCATTCGGGCGCGGGGGCATCGAGTCGGCCAGTGCGATTGAGTTGGCACAATTCGGAGTTTGGCTGGTAGAGACTAAACAATGATTCGAGGCGGCGGATTTCTGCGAAGCAATGCTTGAGGACTGTTTGCGCGCTGGTGCGATCCTCAGTGTAGAGTGTGAAGCTGCCTTCTGCGCCGAGCGTATAGCCGCGCCATATGACTGGCTGCAAGCTGGCTACGGTGCGAGCCGCGCTAAGTTGTCCGAGGCTGAGACCTGCGGCACTACTCGCGAGGATCTTAATAAATCGTCTGCGTTGCATTAAAGGGAGGGCTGAGGGCTGAGGGCTGAGGGCTGAGGGCTGAGAGCTGAGACTTGAGAGCTGAGGGCTGAGGGCTGAGACTTGAGACTTGAGGGCTGAGACTTGAGACTTGAGGGCTGAGGGCTGAGGTGTCTTAGGAGCGGCGCGATTTGCGCAGCCAGCCGCCGATGCCTGAAGTGATGAGAATGATGATGGCGACCGCGGACAGGTCCATTGCGGTGCGGCCACCCCAGCCGAACAGGCGGCCGGCGTGCAGGTCGAGTAGCACGCGGTAGAGTGAGACGCCGCCACCTTGAAAGGATTCGAGTAGGGCGCTGCGGTCGGCGGGGCTTAATTCAATCGTATTGAGCGGGCTTACGCTGTAAGCGCCTTGGAAGCGAGCGAACTGAAGCCAGTCTGCGTCGGGTGTCCAATTGCCATCGGCGCTGATCAGCACGGGCCTGTCGTCGATGGTTGTGCCGACCGCGGTTAAAATAGAGTAGGGCAGTTGGCTACTGTTGATGGTTTCGATTAGCTCGCCGTCGGCGGTTAAGTAGATCAGCTGCGTGTCGGTGGCGATCACGGCAATCGGGTCGCTGGTGATGATGCCGAGCGGTTGGCTGCCCCTGGTTAGCGGGACCGCATTGTAAAAGAGTTGTCCGTCGAGATGCGTCAGTGTATCCGATTGGTTGATACGGTATGCTTGGATGCTGGCGCCGCTGGCCATGCCATAGCGATTGAGAATGAAGCTGTTTTTAATCTGTATCTGATCGAGTTTGAGGGACTCGGTGTGGTTGAGCGCTAGTCCGGTGATGGAGAGGCTCAACAGAAAGACTGCGGAGGTGATGCCCAGCCAGCGATGCAAAGCGAGGATCGTGCGTTTACGTGGGATTTGGAGGCTCATTGTACGAGTGCCTGCTGATGTAGGTGGAGTGCGAGTTTGGAGAGTCGAGTCAGGGCGTTGACCGAGAGCGTGGCGCCGCTGATACCGTCGATCTTTTTATTCAGCCGGTTATTGGCTTCGAGTTCGAGTCCTTTAAATTGATCGGTGAAGAACGGGTAGCGCACTTCCCAGCCATGGCTCTCGCGATAGATCAATACCTGCATCGCTAGCATTTGATTATTTTCGATCACAAAGCCTGTGGTGATTGGTTTGACCTTGCCGATCTCTTCCAAAATCCAGGCCGTGCGTGCACCGCTTTGCCAATAGCGTATGCGCATGCCGCGGTAGTCGCGCCCCAAGACTTGTTTGATCGATGCCTTGGCGTCCTTGGTCAGCCACAGCACTTTTTGCTCTGGTTCGCCTGCAAAGCTTTGCTCTATAAACACCTCGGGCTGCAGATACACAGTCTCAAGTGCATGGGCACTCGTGCTGGCGAGCAGCCAGAGTATGAGTGCGAGGAGTGGAGTGCTGAGGCGAGGTTGCATAGCAGGGTGAATCTGCGAAAACTGCCGATCCTTGCCAAGAGCGCAAGCATCAGCAGTTGAAAGCTCGTTTAGAATTGGTAGCCGACTCCGAGATTGACGACGCTATCGATGCCATCGTCTTGAAATTGATCTGCATCGCTGGTGTCTTGGTAGTCCAGCTTGAACACTACGTTGTCAGTCGGCCAGTAGTTGACGCCAAATTCGTAAACCTTGTTCTTCTGCAGGCTTTCTTTGAAGTATTCGTAGTCGCTGAGACGCGCGTAGATACCAATGTCGCCATACCTTTCGCTGAGTGTCCAACGGTAGGAAGGCTCGATGTAGTAGCCGTATTGCGATTCAGCGTCGGAGTCGATATCGCCGTCGAGGTCCCAGCGCGCATACAGCGCGCGCAGGCTAAAGCCTCCAGTGGTGTATTGAATGTGCGCAGTGCTGAGTAGACCAGAGTAGTCTTTGCCGCCTTTGCTTTGATCGAGGTCATCTTGGTAAAGTACCGAGGCTGCGATCTCGAGCCCTGCGATGCCGGTGTATTTGACCCGGGCGGCAAGTGCGGCTTCGTCGTTGATGGCTTCAGATACTTTTTGCCGACCGCCGCGGATGTAACCGTCTTGAGCATTGAGGCCGGAGGTGATGCTGCCGTCGAAGGCGAAGCCAGTTTCAGTGCGGTAGCTGCCCTTGATGCCACCTTCCCACCAGGTGCCTGGCAGGATGTATTTCTCAACGTTGTTACGCTCGACACCGTAGAAGGTGTTCGGCTCGTGGGTTTCGTTGAGGATACCGACTGGCATCAGGAACACACCAACGTCAGTGCTGAACTGTTCGGTCCAATCCATGCGGATGAAGGCCTGCTCCAGTTCGATTTCGCCGCCGTTTGATCCATCAGCGGTGTCTTTAGTTAGGCCGTGTTCGAGCTCGAGCTCCGAATAGAGTGTGATCCAGTCGTTGAACTCGTGG
>JAFMHF010000100.1 GCA_017854655.1 Puniceicoccaceae bacterium
CGCAGAGTGATTTAATTTTGCAAAGCGTCCGGAGCAATCCGGGCGCTTTTTTAGTTTTCGCTACTGCTGACACAAATTTAAAAAAAGTTTGATCTGGTATTGCAGGTGCGACCCGTGCCGCGCGAAGCTTCGAATGACTCAGCCAGCAGAACGCAATGCGGACCGAGCACCCACGGGCATAATATCGGTGCAGCGCTTCCCCTTACAATAAGATCAAAGCTTTTATGATACGGTATGTTAACTGGTCCCCGATGAACACCTCTTCCATTTTAAAACTCATCTCACTGGTCACGGCTTTACTGACCTGTGCATCTCTTGCGCAGGCGACGCGCCCGGCGCAGCCTAACTTCCTATTGATCCTAGCCGATGACCTCGGCTGGCAGGACGTCAAGGTGTATGACTTGATGGAAACCGCTGTGGTCAATGGCTTCGGTGGGACGAATGTCTTTGAGACGCCTCACATGGATCAGTTGGCAGCGGAAGGGGTGCTCTTCACCAACGCCTACTCTCCGAGCCCAGTTTGTGCGCCTAGCCGGGTCGCGATCATGTCGGGCAAACACCCCGGCCGTACGGATGTAACTTCCGTGTCTGGCGGCAAGTGCCCGAAAGCGGGCAGTGTCAATTCGCAGTCTATCACGCCGCACTACCGCAGTAGCTTGAAGGACGAGGAGTATTCCCTCGCAGAAGCTTTGCGGGATAAGGGCTATTTTACCGGAGTGTTCGGCAAGTGGCATATGTCGCCGGACGGGCACAATTCCACCTTTCCCTTGCCGACGGATCAGGGCTTTGACCGTGCTTACAACGGGCGGGGCGTACAGAGCGGCATGAATCGTCTGACGGGCTTTGCGACGAACGCCCCCTCTGATCCTTACCAGCTCGATGACAACGGCATAGCGAAGGATCCGGTCACTGTTGAGGCGCTGGACTTTTTGGCGGATGCCGCAGCTGGCACGAACCCGTTTTTCTGCTATTACTCGACTTGGCTGGTGCACGGACCCTGGCAAATGCGCACCGAAAGTCTGTTGCAGAAATATGCTGGACGGATGGGCTACACATACCCTTTGACTGGGGTTGAGATTTTTGCCGAGGGGCAGGAAAATCCCTACTATGCAGCGATGGTGGAGAGTCTGGATTATTATATCAATCAGCTGATTACCTATCTGGAAGATACGGATGACCCTCGCTGGCCGGGGCATAAGCTGATCGAAAATACCTATATTGTCCTGACCTCCGACAATGGCGGCATGGAGAATGGTGATCCCCAGGGCTTAGTGACGGACAACTACCCACTGGATCAAGGCAAGATCTGGATCAAAGAAGGCGGCACGCGTGTGCCCTTTATCGTCAGAGGGCCTGGCATTACCGCCAATGCGGTCAGTGATGTGGTGGTCAATGGGCTGGATCTGTATCCGACTTTCATGGCCTTGACCGGTGAGGCGACGCTGTCGCAGGATTTGGAAGGTTGTGATTTGAGCGACTTGTGGTTGAGCGATCCCCAAGACGCGGGGCAGGTCCTACACCATCAAACCAGCGCGGTGCGCGACTCGATGTTTTGGCATTTCCCGCATTCGGGTAGAGTGGCGACCACGCTGGTGAAGGACGGCTGGAAGCTGTATAAGAATTACGACTATTTATGGAATGCTGCGGCAGCCCAACCGTATTCGCTCTATCAGCTATATGACTCGAACGGTGCTCCGGTGGATGAGGGAGAGATGACTGATTTGATCAATGCGCAGCTCACGGTGGCCAACGCGATGATCCCTGAGCTTGAAACCTGGATCGAGGAGGTGGATGCGCGGCCGATGTATTTGAATCCCCAGAAGGGCACACTGCCGCTGAGCGATCAGAGCCTGACGATTCTGGGGTCTGACCATGACGATACGGTGGCGTGGGTGAGTTGGAATACCGATCGGGCGCAGCTAAAGTATCTCGATCTACTCTATACCAAGTCTGCCACCGCCGACGGCAACGAAGAGTGGTTCAAGCTGACGGTGCCGTTCACGCATTCTCAGGGCTGGGCCGAAGTGGCGATTCCCGATGGGGCGCAGAGCTTTTTCTTTACGCTGGTGGATGAGAATAATTTCTTCGTTAGTTCGGTCGACCTGACGGGGCATAGCGGCTATGACTCGGAAGTGGTGCCGTTGTATTCCTGGTTGCCGACAAACAGCGCGAGCTTGACCGATATCGGCACGACTTATCCGACGGGGGATGTGCTTTGGGGCAATACGGTGAATGGGGCAGAGGTCGCGATTCGCGACGCAATTGAAAATGCTCAGGTCATTTTGGAAGACTCTTTTTCAATCAATACGCTGACGAAAGACGGTGTTCTGAATCAGAATTCCACTGGTTGGCATGCAGGTAGTGGTTGGGGGCTCGGAACTGGAAACGGATGGCTTTATAACACAAATGTAAATGCTGGCTCGACCAGTGATGGCGCGTTGGCTCAAATCGTCGACCTCGCTGGCAAGGGCTTGACGAATGAGAGTCAGCTGCACTTGGAGTTCGATTTTGTTTCTTGGGATGGAGCCAATGCCTCCGATGATATTTACGTGCACGTTTGGGGGCTGGTGGATAATAGCGCTTCCGGCACGGCATCGATTGCCAACTTAGGGGCGCAAAATGGTAATATGTGGGCCAATGCCGTCACGAATGGATTCAGCGTCACCAATCTCGGGGATGGCAGTCTGATGTCTGCTGGTGGAGATGGCGGTGCAGCGGGGGCTGCGATTCAGTTGCTGGATCAGAATTCGGGCAGCAATTTATTGGCAGATGCGATCCATGTCAGAAGCAGCTTTGATTTGAGCGCGTATGCAGTGAATACGTTGGCAGGCTATGATTACTTGGTGATTGGTTTTACCCGCAACCCGGTGGCGGGTGATAATAAATTCGCGCTGTTTGATGTGGCTGTGAGTGTCACCGCCGAGCCCAATACATCTTTGGTCGGGCAGACCTTTACCGTGGCGGAACCATCCAGTCTCTCAGCCTTAAGTTTGCAGGCATCCCAGAGCACGACTGTGGGGAGTACCGATGCCGCCGAATTGTACCTCTGGGTCGGACGCTATGAAAGTGGCGCACCCAGCACCGACTTGTTCCGCACACGAGTTTATGAAAAAATCGACATGCGGGACGTCGCATTGACTGCGGATCACTATTATACGATCGATTTTGAAGACAGCGTGCTACTGCCAGGTGACTATGCCTTTCAGTTGAAATGGAAGGAGTCGGGCACGGATAATGATTCATTATGGGCGCGGGCAAATGGTGCTGGCGAGCATGCGGGTGGTGACCTGCTGCATGTCATCACATCTGCGGCCAGTTCGCCCGACTTGCCGTTTGTGCAGAGTGAAAGCCTTGGGTCTGATCTGGTGTTTGCTTTGCATGGCAGCGTTGACTACTTCGGCGGATGGGCGGCGGCAAATGCTTTGGATCGCATTCCCGAGGCTCTATTTCTGGATGGCTTGGGTTCGGCGGTGACCAAGGATAATCAATCTTATAGTAAAGGAGGGAGCAGTGCTTGGACAGTGACCCAAAGTGGCCTGAGTAACGCCAGCTCTACCGATAACACTGTCGGCGAGGGGGCCATTGCTAAGTGTATCGACCTGACTGACCTAGAGGCCTCGGCTGCCGCGCAGCTGACCTTGAGCTTTGATTACAGTACCGCCGATGCCGGCGAGAAGTTGTATGTGCACCTGTGGGGCTGTGTCGACTTGGACCCTAGTCAGAATAGCGGCATTATGAACTTGGGCGCATCCAATGGTAATGCGTGGGTGAGCGTGGCTCCTGAAATCATGGAGGTGTATAATTTGGCTAAGCCGGATGGAGTCTTCACGGGTTCCAGAGGCGACGGTTCCGATGCGGCTGCGATCTTGACTGGTTCGACCGGCGCGCAGACCTACAGTGCCACCTTTGATCTATCGACCTTTACGACGGCGCCGGATGTCATTTCGGACTATGATTATCTGGTGCTCGGTTTTGCCCGCGAAGTGGGTGGCACGACCAATCCCGCGGTCACCATTACCAATATTCGTCTGTCGATGGATGGCGGGGATGTGCTGCACGAGTTCCCAACGCTAAGTATGCTTCCGACTCACGTCGACGCGGATCCGGATGGCGACGGTTACAGCAACCTGTTCGAATATGCGCTGGGTGGAAATCCAAACCTCGGCAACGATGTCGGCACACTGCCTAATATGAACACGGCAGTCGATGGCATTGATTTCGTGTATCAGCGTCGGCGCGATGCGGCGACTCATGGCATCCGCTATGACATTGAAACGACGGAAAGCCTGACGCTGCCAGATTCCTGGGAGATTGTCAGTCTAGAGGTGGACGGCATCGATATTGTTGATGCTGAGTTTGAAACAGTGACACATCGACTGGATGCCTCAGGTAAAGCGCACGAATTTATCCGCTTAAGTATTGGCGAGTTGTAGTGTGATTGAACCGGTTTAAGTTCTCCCGCGTTCTCTATCCATTCGTTCGGTTTGGCTGCTACTCGCTGCGAGTCATCGGGTGAATACAGGATACACAGATCATTGGTCAGTATATGCTGAGCATTCACTATAAGCGTAGCTACGTGTTTACGTATATTGTAGAGGTCGCTGTATTACTGTATGCTAAATTAATAAAATTTTGTGATTTTAAATGATACAAATTCAAGGCCGTCATACAGATTGATTTTATGATTCAACAAATGAAAAAAATAGAGAAACGTAAGAATCGAAACAGCAACACATGGGCATGTCTGTTATTCCTTTTTGCATGCGGCTGTATGCTCTCTGGAGCTCAGGCAGAGGTCGCTCCTCGCGCAATCGAGAACTTCTGTGAGGATTGGCAGCTTCGAGACGCCTGATACTCAAGCCCAGTTTGAGGTTTGCAAACCCAACGCCAGCGCGCTGAACAATTGGACGATTAGCGGGAAGGGGGTCGTGCTCGTTGATGGGTTCGACAATTTCGGTAAATGGGACGTGCCAGCTAAAGCGGCGTCGGGTAATCAATTCCTGCAACTTCAAACGCATGAAGGTGGTGCGGGCGCAATCAGCCAAGATTTTGCGACAACCGCAGGAGAAAAATACGTTTTGAAATTTGATTACAGTGGGATTTACCCGGTCAATCGAAAGGCGTCACTTACGTATAATATCTCTGATGGTGAAACTAAGAAAATTCAGTTGGACATTAGCGGCAACCAACTCCCATGGAAAACCGAAACCGTTGAGTTCGTGGCTGCGACGGGTGCGACTTCACTTACTTTTACCGGCGAAATGGTTGGCGGATTTTGGGGCGCGAGTATCGATAACATAAGCGTTGAACCCCAGCAATAGACCCCGAATCAAACCAGCACTGAGTCAGACTCACATGTTGGCGAGTTAAGCTGCGCTGATTCGCTAACCGATTTCTTCTGCGAGCATTTGATGCCACCAATCCAGCTTGCCGCCTCTCAGGCGCGTGTTGCATCAAGAGCGCATCCGACGCAGTCAGGTGCAGTATGGATGCAGTCTGGCATTCCGCTGGTTTTTGCCCACCAGTATGACAGTGCCGCTGTGCTGCTTAAATAATTTGAAATGGATCGTTGCTCAAATCTTGGTTAGTTAAT
>JAFMHF010000029.1 GCA_017854655.1 Puniceicoccaceae bacterium
GCGATGATGGTGAGGCTACCGCCTTCTTCGCAATTACGCGCAGCGGAGAAAAATTGACGTGGCTTTTCTAGTGCACGGCTGTCGAGGCCACCAGTCATGGTGCGGCCACCTTTGCCGGATGCAGCATTGTAAGCGCGAGCTAGGCGAGTGATGGAGTCGAGTAATAGCACGACATCTTTGCCGGCTTCGACTAGATGCTTCGCGCGTTCGATCGCGAGCTCGGCGAGGCGGAGGTGGTTGGTGATCTCTTCGTCGTTGGAGGACGCGTAGATCTCGGCATCGACGCTGCGTTTAAAGTCGGTGACTTCTTCAGGGCGCTCGTCGACAAGGAGCACGATGACGTGACATTCGGGATGATTCTCCATTACACCGTGAGCGATGTCGTGTAAAATAGTGGTCTTACCCGTGCGTGGTGGGGCGACGATGAGTCCGCGGGTGCCTTTACCAATAGGGCAAAACAGATCCATAATGCGCGTGGTGACGCGACCGTCCTTGGCCTCGAGCTTAAGTTGCTCGTCGGGAGCGATGGAGACCATCTGCTGGAATGTGTAACGACCTTTGCGCTCTTCCATTGTCGCGCCGTCGACTGTGTCGATAAAGTTGACCTTCGGATTAGGGAATCGCTCGTTGCTGATGGCCTGGCCTTCGATGAAGTGGCCCTGTTTGAGGCGAAAGCGTTTGATCAGTTCACGTGTAACGAATGGATCGGTCGGACGAGTTTTACCGTTGCGTGCAGGGTCGAGGAGTTGGCCAGTCTTATTCGGGAGCATTTCCAGAATGCCTGATACGGCGATTTGATTGTCCTTGGGGGCTTCCTTGGGTGTTGCTTCGTTACTCATGTTAGAGTGCCACGTATGGCGATAGTGTGTCTTTGAGAAAGTGGCGTGCGTGCATGCGCACGTTGCTTTGCGGGGATCGACGATAAATAATCCGAAGATCAGTGGGAATATCGTTGTTTCAGCTGTTTGGTGGACATCAAGTCCGCTCCAGTGTGAGCTCTCGGCTGCACCTGCTGTCTAAACGATATATAAGGATTTGAAGGACAAGTTCGCTCCTGTCAAGCGCAGCTTCGCTGTGCAGTGAGGCCGTGCTGCGCACGGGGTGATACCGACCTTCGGTCGGGTGACGTCTGCGGCGAGTGGGAGCACGGCTCTGCCGTGAGTGAAAGTGCCATGCTACGCATTGAGTGAAAGTGAGGAGTGGGGCTCTGCGGACGACGCGGAGGTCGTCCCTCCCGTGTTCATTTCACACTACCACTCTCACTACATGGCGGAGCCGAGTGCTCACTTTCACTTCGTGCGCAGCGCGGTCACTCGACCGCAGGTCGTCTCGGCTACGCCGACTTAAGGGAAGACGCCACGCAACTCGTAAACCTTGTCGATATGTTCGATCGCTGATGCGTAGGAGGCGATGCGCATGTTACAGTTTAAGTGTTTAGACATCTTTAAGACACGCTCCGCGGAACGGGTCATTATTTTTTTAAGACGTTGATCAACAAGTTCTTCATCCCAAGTCTCGGATTGGCGGTTTTGTTTCCATTCAAAATAACTAACAGTCACTCCGCCGGCGTTGCAAAGGATGGCGGGCAGCACTTCGACACCTTTTTCGAGCAGATAGCGCTCAGCGTTGGGTGTGGTAGGGGCGTTGGCACCTTCCACCAGTACTTTACATTGCATGCGCTTAGCGTGTTTGAGATCGACCATCTGCTCCAGTGCGGCTGGGATGAACAGGTCGACGGGGGTGGAATAGAAGGTTTCGTTGCTGACGGCTGTGGCATCGGCAAATCCGTGCACGCCGCCATTGGCTTTAACGTGTTGCGCGAGTGCTTCGGCGTCGATGCCGGTTTCATTGAGAATCGCACCAGTATGATCCATTACTGCTTTGAGTGTCGTGCCACGTTCTTGAAGCAACCGAGCAGTCCATGAACCGACATTGCCGAAGCCGATCAGGCTGCAGGAGACTTTACTGAGCTCGATGCCCATGTCGGGTAGCAAAGCGTCGAGAACGTAGACGAGGCCTTGCCCAGTGGCTTTTTCGCGGCCTGCTGAGCCACCGAATTCGAGGGGCTTACCAGTGACAACACCGCGGGCAGTCACCTTGCTTGAGGACTCGGCAAAGTTGATATAGGTGTCGGCCATCCACGCCATGACTTGAGAGTTGGTGCCGACGTCGGGGGCGGGGATGTCGTAGTCGGGGCCAATATTGTCACCCAGCGCGGAGGTAAGGCGACGGGTGACGCGCATGAGTTCGTCCTTGCTGACGGCTCGTGGGTCGATGCGGAGCGCGCCTTTGGCACCGCCGAAAGGGAGGCGGGCGAGCGCGCACTTCATGGTCATGAGTAGGGCGAGGGTTTTGACTTCGTCGAGCTTAACCTCGGGGTGGTAGCGAATCCCACCTTTATAAGGGCCGAGTACATTGTTGTGCTGCACGCGGTAGCCTTTGAAGAGTTGCCAAGAGCCGTCATCCATTTCGACGGGGCAGTGGACCATAATTTCGTTCTTCGGTTGGGTCAGGATAAGTTTGAGCCGATGAGGCACGTCCAGTGCATTAGCCGCCTCTAGCACCGAGCCAATGGTTTGAAAGTAGAGATTGTGCTCGTCGTAAATTTCTTCGAGTTCGTGGAAAATTTCACGGGCAGATTGGCAGGCAGAGGTATCGCAAGGTTCCATTGGAATCATGATAGCTGGCTGGGGATTGCTTACAAGTCTGCGTATTGGATATCTGTGGCACTAATTGTTATCCTGAATTGCCTCTTTAATGACATAGATGTATTTAATCTGACTAGGCGGACTGAAGTTACGATTAAATCAAATTGTAGCTTGCATGAGCAAGGGGGGAAATTAGGGTCTCAGCCTTTTGAGGATGCCTACTCACGGACCTCACAATTAGTATGCAAAATACAACCATAGCTTATGATAGTAAGGTCGAGGGTGAAGTCATTGTCACTCAGGCGGATGCTGTAATTAACTGGATTCGCAAACACTCGGTTTGGCCAATGCCAATGGGCCTCGCTTGTTGCGCGATTGAGTTGATGGCCGCAGGCGGCGCGCGATTCGATATTTCCCGATTCGGAATGGAAGTGATGCGTTTCTCGCCTCGTCAGGCTGATTGCATGATCGTTGCGGGTACGGTGACTTACAAAATGGCTGAAGTCGTGCGTCGTATTTACGATCAGATGGCTGAGCCGAAATGGGTGGTCGCGATGGGCGCTTGTGCAAGCACGGGTGGGATGTATCGCTCCTATGCGACACTGCAAGGAGTGGACCAGATTATTCCCGTAGATGTTTATATTAGTGGTTGTCCTCCGCGTCCAGAGGCACTGCTCGATGCGATGATTAAACTGCAGGACAAGATTGGCACCGAGCGTTCGGTGAAGAACTTGTTCCCTGAAAAGGCTGATTCGAAAGAAGTAGCCGAAGCTACGAAGGAAAGTTAAGCTATGACTACCAGTGATTTGGCTCTTCTCAAGGAGCGCTTCGAAACCCTCACAGAGCGCGAGTCTTCCGACCACGTTGCTGTAAACTGCGCGTCGTCACAGTTGATCGAGCTGTGCACGGCATTACGCGATGATTTTGGCTACGATATGTTGGTTGATGTTACTGCGGTCGATTGGGATGCGCAGAGCCCGCGTTTTACCGGAATCTACCACTTCCTTTCGACGGCCAAGCACGAGTATTTACGTGTGGCAGTGGATTGCACCGATGATATTAATCCGGCGCTGCCGTCGCTCACGGGTTTGTATGCTGCGGCAAACTGGCACGAACGTGAAACATACGATTTGATGGGTATTCGTTACCAAGGGCACCCAGATTTGACCCGTATTTTGATGTGGGATGCTTATCCATATCACCCACTACGTAAAGATTTCCCACTGGCTGGAATCGAAGTGCCTTTGCCGGCGGACGATGTCGCTGAGATTACAGGAATGTCCGTAAAGCCTGCGCCAATGGTCGGTGGACCGTTCGTTTCTTCTGCGGATGGCCCAATGAGCCAGACTGAGCCACGCGCTCGGGATGAGAGTTGGAGCGAGAAAAAGATAAAACCCTGCGGTAAATAAGAGGATTTTTAAATGGCCACTAGCAAAGAAATTTCAATCGGGGATGCCGGTGCTCGCGCAAGCGAGCTTGAAGGCGAGCTGCAAGGCGAGACCATGATGCTCAACGTCGGGCCGTCACACCCGACCACCCACGGGGTGCTGCGCCTCAAAATGGAGCTCGACGGCGACGTCGTTAAGAAGTGCGAGCCTGTGCTGGGTTACCTGCACCGCGGTGATGAGAAGATCGCCGAGAGCATGACTTACAACCAGTTCATTCCATATACGGATCGCTTGGACTATATTGCGCCGCTTTCGAACAATGTCGCATACGCGATGGCTGTTGAGAAACTGGCAAACCTAGAAGTGCCAGAACGCTGCCAAGCAATTCGTTTGCTTTGCTGCGAGTTGGCACGTGTTTCTTCGCACTTATTGGGAGTTGGCGTGTACGGAATGGATGCAGGTGCCTGGACGGTATTTATGTATACCTTCACCGAGCGTGAAAAACTTTACACGCTGTTCGAAGAATTGACCGGCGCACGTTTTACCACCAGCTACACACGTATCGGCGGCGTTGCACGCGACATTCCTGACGGCTGGTTGGGGCGAGTGCTTGAATTCTGTAAGGGCGTGCTGCCCGTGCTCGATCAGGTTGATAAGCTGCTGACTCGTAACCGTATTTTCATGGATCGCACCGTCGGTATCGGTACGATTTCGAAAGCAGACGCGCTTACTTACGGTCTCACTGGTCCAAATCTCCGCGCCTGCGGCGTGGATCTTGATTTACGCAAGGATAAGCCATACTTGGGCTACGAGAACTACGATTTTGAAGTGCCGATTGGCACTAACGGAGATTGTTACGATCGCTATTTGATGCGTGCGGAGGAGATTCGCCAAAGTGTGGGAATCATCCGTCAGTGCATTGGTAAATTCCCGGAAGGCTCCTACTATGCGGAAGACGCGAAGAAAATTTTTGCTCCGCAGAAGGCTAAAGTGCTCACCAGCATGGAGGAACTAATTCAGAATTTCATGATAGTGACTGAAGGGCCGCAGATTCCAGCGGGCGAAGTGTATTTCGAAGCTGAAAACCCGAAAGGTGCTCTTGGCTTTTACATTCACTCAAAGGGTGGCGGCGTGCCATATCGCATGAAGATCCGCGGCCCATCATTTTGTAATCTTAGTATTCTCGATAAACTCATTCCAGGCCACTTCCTGACCGACATCACTGTGATCCTCGGTTCGCTCGACTTCGTGATGGGAGAGTGTGACAGATAGAATTAAAAAAATAAAATTAGGAGTTACGAATGTTGAGTGTTTAACTACCAGCGTCTGACCTCTAACTCCTTTTAAACGATGAATTTAAAATCCGAAACAATCGAAAAAATTGATAAGCTGGTGCCGCGCTATCCAACGATGAAGAGCGCTGCGCTGCCGCTGTGTCACTTGGTGCAAGAGGATCAGGGCTACCTTTCAAACGAGGCAGTGGAGTGGATCGCAGACCGCTTAGACCTACAGCCAATCAACATTCTCGAGCTAGTCACTTTTTACCCGATGCTTCGCACAGAGCCGACCGGTAAGCATCACGTGCGTGTTTGCCGCACACTACCTTGCGCGTTAGCCGGTTCGTATCAGACCTGTGAACGCCTAGAAAAAGAATTAAACTGTAAGGTCGGTCACACCAGCGAAGATGGTTCTGTAACACTTGATTTTGTTGAGTGCCATGCGGATTGCGGTAAAGGCCCAGTCGTGATGGTCGGCGAAGACGAATACACCGATATCGATCCAGATAAGGCATCCGAGCTCGCGGCTAAAATCAAAAACGGCGAAATCTAGTCGCTCCTTTTATTCCTAATTTTAATTTCTAATTGCTTCGCCATTTCGGCAGACCTCCATCCCAATCACATGCCAACACCACAAGAACATAGGCTTATTTTTAAGCACATCGACGAGTCGGGCTACACCAACGACATCGACTGCTACCTAAAGCACGGTGGCTACGAGCAATTAAAGAAGGCAGTCACCATGAAGCCTGAAGATATTTGCGCGGATGTGCTGACCTCAGGCGTACGTGGCCGTGGTGGCGCAGGTTTTCCCGCAGGCATGAAGTGGAAGTTTCTCGACCGCAAGTCTGGCAAGCCGATCTACCTTGTTTGTAATGCGGATGAATCGGAGCCAGGTACTTTCAAAGACCGCCAAATCATCCACCAAGACCCGCATCAGCTGATCGAAGGTATGATGTGCTCCGCTTTCGCGATTCAGGCAAAGCTCGCCTTCATCTATATCCGCGGTGAGTTTTTCCAAGGCTACAAGATTCTCGAACGTGCGATCGAAGAGGCCCGCGAAAAGAATTTGCTAGGTGATAACATTCTAGGCACCGGTTACTCGTGTGACATCATCGTGCATCGTGGTGCCGGCGCTTACATCTGTGGTGAAGAAACTGGCCTGATTGAATCGATCGAAGGTAATCGTGCGAATCCTCGTATTAAGCCTCCGTATTTCCCCGCAGCCCTCGGTCTCTATCAGTGCCCAACCATCGTCAACAACGTGGAAACACTCTGCGATGTGAAGCACATCATCGAACTCGGTGGTCAAGGCTTCTCTGAAATCGGCACTCCAGGCAATACTGGCACACGCATTTGGTGTGTCTCTGGCCACGTGCAAAAGCCTGGCTACTACGAGTTTCCGTGTTCCGCAATCACTCTGGGAGAGCTGATCTATGACGTTTGCGGTGGGCTCAAGCCTGGACGCAAGCTAAAGGCGGTCATTCCTGGCGGGTCTTCGGCTAAGGTGTTACGCGCGGATGAACGCTTCACAGGCAAGCTCAAGGATGGCACCGAATTTGATTGGGGCATCGAAGATATTCCTATGGATTTTGATAGTCTAGGTTTGGTCGGTTCAATGTCTGGTTCCGGTGGTGTGATCGTGATGGATGACTCGACCGACATGGTTGAGGCACTTGCAAATATTAACTATTTTTACGCACACGAAAGTTGTGGTCAGTGTACACCATGTCGCGAAGGGGTGCCGTGGATGCGTAAGGTCACACAACGCATGGTCGATGGTGAAGCACGCGAAGAAGATGCACAGTTGCTTAAAGATATTGCTGACCAAATTGCTGGCCGCACGATTTGTGCGTTCGGTGAAGCGGCCTCTTGGCCGGTGCAGAGCTTTATCGCGAAATTTAATGACGAGTTTGTGGAGAAAGCCCGCACCCAAGCGGCCCTTCGTAAAGAAGGTAAACCCACAGCTGAGAAAACGACTTTGATTTAAGACCATGGAAATTCAAAGCATAGTCGAAAACATCACCATCAATATTGATGGGCAGGACATTGATGTGCCTAAGGGCATCAACATCATCGAAGCGGTGAAGCTTGCCGGTAAAGGCAAGGAAGTGCCGCATTACTGCTATCACCCAAAACTATCGATCGCGGGTAATTGCCGCATGTGTATGGTTGAGATGGGTATGCCGATGCGTGACCGCGGTACTGGCGAAGCCGTTCTCGATGAGAATGGCGTGCAAAAAATCGGTTGGATGCCAAAGCCGACAATTGCTTGTGCGACCAACGCGTCGCCTGGTATGCACATCCGCACGAATTCTGAGATGGTTAAAGAGTCCCGCAATGGCGTGACTGAATTCTTATTGATCAATCACCCTCTGGATTGCCCAATTTGCGACCAGGCGGGGGAGTGCCGTTTGCAGGAGTTTTCTGCTGAACACGGCCGTGGTTATAGCCGTTTCATCGAGCAAAAGAATGTAAAACCTAAGCGTACTAAGCTTGGTGCCCGCGTCACTCTTGATGATGAGCGCTGTATCCTTTGCTCTCGTTGCGTGCGCTTCTCTAAAGAAATCGCAGGCGAAGACGTGCTCGGTTTTGTTGATCGTGGCACTTACTCAACGCTGACTTGCTACCCAGGCAAAGGGCTGGAGCACAACTATTCGCTCAATACGGTTGATATTTGCCCAGTGGGTGCGCTCACTAGCACGGACTTTCGTTTCAAGATGCGTGTTTGGTTTCTCAAGCGGACCAACAGTATTTGCACCGAGAGCAGTATTGGTGCGAATACAGAAATCTGGAGTCGCGAAGGTAAAATCTACCGTATCACGCCACGTCGTAATGATGCGGTGAATGATACATGGATGACCGACTCTGGTCGTGAACTTTTCAAAGCATCCGAGTCGGATGATCGCCTTACCCATTACACCATCGAAGGTGTGCACCAAACCGACGCTGAAACTGCGCAGGCCGCTGCGGAGCTTTTGAAGGCTGGTGATGTGGCATTAATTGGTTCCGCCAGTAGTTCGGTCGAGGAGCAGTTCTTCTACCGTATGATGGCGGATCGTTGTGGTGCATCCGTCTCGTTGGTGAACCATACTGGATCTGGTGATGGCATTCTCTTATCCGAAGAACGGACTCCAAATCTTCGTGGCGCGCTGCTCAATGGTTTAATCACCCAACTCCCAGAGGCGGAATTGTCTTTGCTGGCAGGTGAGATCAACTCAGGTGCGATCAAGACACTTGTTGTCGTGAACGAGGACGTCACGAAGCTCGGCATTTCCTCTGATCTACTCGCCAAGGTAAAGCTCGTTTACTTTGGTACACATGCGAATGCAGTGAGCCAGGTGGCAAATGTTGTTTGTCCGTCTTTGATGGTCTACGAGAAGGATGGTTCGTTCGTAAATCAAAGCTTCCGTCTGCAGAAATTTAAGGCAGCGGTGCCTGGGCCACGTGGTATTCAATCCGACATCACCGTGCTGGAAAAAATTGTGGCAGCCTTAGGCGATGAAAAGCCAAGCGCATTAACAATCGACGTCGCATGGCAGCGGATCGCTGAACAGGTAAGTGCCTTTGCTGAGCTCAGTTGGCGTGGTATTTCCGACGAGGGCGTCGCGCTTGATCCGGCACCGTTCATTGATTTACCGTTTGTTGAAACCAAGAATTTAAAGTTCGATCCAGTCGCGTTCAAGGAGGCGCAAGCCGCGGCCACTCAAGCTTAACGCAAATTTCCGGATATGGAATTTATAACCAATACACTACCGTTTACATTACCGATTGTTTTCTCAGTCGCGATGATCTCGGTCTTCATGGGACTTTGCAGTTACTCCGTTCTCGCGGAGCGCAAGGTTTCCAGTTGGATTCAAGGCCGCACTGGGCCGAATCGTACACGTCTGCCGTTGCTTGGGCATATTCCGATTCTCGGTAATATCCTGACACGCTTGGGCATCTTTCAACCCGTCGCTGACGGCTTGAAATTTCTGTTTAAGGAAGAGATCACTCCGGGGCACGTGAAGAAGGGCTATTACTATTTGGCTCCGATTTTGGCCTTGGCGCCAGCACTCACCACGATGGTGGTGTTACCGTTTGGTCGCTATGTTGATCCATCCGGTGTCGTGCAACCTCTGGTACTAGCGAATATCGACGTTGGTATGCTTTTTATCTTAGGTGTTTCTTCACTGGGTGTGTATGGCATCGTCCTCGCGGGTTGGTCCTCCAATAGTAAGTATCCGTTTCTTGGTGCGATCCGTGCATCCGCACAAATGGTCTCTTATGAATTGGCGATGGGGCTTTCGATCCTACCGGTATTCATGTGGGCTTCTGCGCCAGGCACAGATTACGGTCTGACACTCTTCGGTGTGGTCGAGGCACAATCAGGACTTTGGTTGGTCATTTGGCAGCCACTGTCTGCATTGATCTTTCTCGTCTCCGTCTTTGCGGAAACCAATCGTCTACCATTCGATATGGCGGAGTCGGAAACTGACCTGGTCGGTGGTTTTCATACCGAGTACGGTTGCTTCAAATTCGGGCTGTTCTTCGTGGCTGAGTATGCGCACGTCATCATGGGCTCGGCATTATTCGTATTGCTGTTCCTCGGGGGCTGGAATTTTCTACCAGGAATGGCAGATCCTTGGGGCGCCAGTCAGTTTGGCGCAGTGCTTTCGGTGCTGTGGTTTATGGCCAAGGTCTTCTTTATGATCTTCTTCTTCATTTGGGTACGTTGGACGCTGCCACGCTTCCGCTATGACCAAGTGATGGCACTCGGCTGGAAGATTTTGTTACCACTTGCGATCGGTAATTTGATTCTCAATACACTGTTCATCGCGATCTACGACACACTTTAAAACGCAACTAGTATGGCTAAGACAAAAGTTATAGAGCGTAAACCGCTCACTTTCGCGGAAAAAACATTTATTCCGCAAATCGTTACTGGGTTGAAGACGACTCTGGCAGCGATGTTTGATAAGACGATCACTCTGGAGTATCCAGAGCAGCGTCCCGTCATCCCTGAAAATTATCGTGGCGTGCCCACACTAGTGAAGGACCCGAATGGTCGTGAAAAGTGTGTCTCTTGCCAGTTGTGTGAATTCGTTTGCCCGCCGAAGGCGATCAAGATTATCCCCGGTGAGATCGATGCCGAAGCCGAGCCAGATCGTGCACACGTTGAAAAAGCGCCGAAAGAATTCGAGATCAATATGCTTCGCTGCATTTATTGTGGCCTTTGCCAAGAAGTGTGCCCCGAAGAGGCTATTTTCCTAAAAGATATATTTTCAATGTCCGGTTACACCCGCGAAGAGATGATTAATAAGAAGGACAAACTTTACGAACTAGGTGGAACCCTACCGGATCAACACCACAAGTGGGACAAGAAAAAAGCCGCTGAAGAAGCGGGTAATACTCATTAAATAAATTAATAATCAGGAATGACGAAAGACTGACGCTGCGCAGATCCATTAAAAAAATCTTACGTCTTAATTCCCAATTCCCAATTCTAAATTCTTAATTCTCACACAATGTTAGACATACTGTTTTACGTCTTTTCAGCGATCACGCTGATTGCGGCCGTGCTGATGGTTCTTACGCCGAATGCGGTGAATGGAGCCATGTGCATGATCGTCGCTTTCATCGGCACTGCGGCGCTCTTTGTTCTGTTGGAAGCCTACTTCCTCGCGGTTATTCAAGTGGTGGTCTACGCGGGGGCAGTCATGGTGCTATTCCTTTTCATTATCATGCTTCTCGATGTGGATAAAGGGGAGGGTGGTGCTACTGAATATAAGGATAAGCTGACTATTGGCGCCTCTGCGATTGGCTTCTTGCTGCTTGTCATGCTGGTTTTTTCGGCCTTCTCGGGCGCTCATCTTCCTGAGCCTGGCCTGACAGCCGTTACCGAAAATCCTGAGGTGTTTAATGGTGGTGTGCCATTTACCACATCCTCCAAGTCTTTTGGCTACAGCCTGTTTACTAAATACATGCTGCCATTCCAAGTGGCAGGCTTCCTTCTTCTTGCCGCGATGATCGGCGTGATCGTTGTGTCGAAAAAACACGACATCGCGGAAGATTAGTCATTATTTATAATTTCATTAGCTATTTAACATGACTGTCGGACTTAATGCTTTTCTTATCGTGGCCGGACTGCTTTTCGCAGTGGGGCTACTCGGGGTGACTCTGCGTCAGAACACGCTCGTCATTTACATGTCGCTTGAGCTCATGCTCAATGCCGTGAATTTGGCATTCGTCGCATTCTCTCGCTACAACGGGACAATGGACGGTAACCTCTTCGTCTTCTTTATCATCACTGTGGCGGCTGCCGAAGTCGCACTTGGGCTGGCCATTATCGTCGCACTGTTCCGACGTCGTCAGTCTGTAATGGTGGACAAATTGAACGCCCTGAGCCATTAGTATCATGACCGCTGCTCAAATACTTCTCGCCGCTCTTCTCACTCCATTGCTCTCGGCAGTGCTGATTGCCTGTTTCCTGCGCCGCCGCGGAACACTGGCTTCCTACCTCTCTGTCGCTGCTGCTGCCGGTATCTGTGCTTTCAGTTACTTGGCGATCCAAGCGACTGATGGCAGCACCATCCGTGCCGCGATCGAGTGGTTGAGCTTTGGTAATTTCACAGTGTCGATGGGCTTCCTGTTTGACGGGGTTGCGGCCACGATGCTGACGATGGTCGCTTTTGTGGGTTTGCTGATCCACGTGTTTAGTCTTGGATACATGGCGGACGACAAGGCTAAGGGCCGCTTTTTCGGTGGTCTGTCGATTTTCATGTTTTCCATGCTGGGGATCATCCTCGCGGATAACTTGATCATGATCTTCGTGTTCTGGGAGTTGGTCGGCTTTAGCTCTTACATGCTGATCGGTCACTACCTCGATACAGACGAGGCCGCAGCGGCTTCGAAGAAGGCTTTCATCGTTAATCGTATCGGCGACCTCGGATTTCTTGTCGGTATCGTTTATGCTTACTGGCACTTCGGCACGACTAATCTCGAAGCAATGGGCGCAGCGGTGAACGCGGATCCTAGCTTAATCAGCTGGGTGATTGCTGCGTTGCTCATGTGTGGCTTCATTGGTAAGTCCGCACAGTTTCCGTTGCACGTCTGGTTGCCAGATGCGATGGCAGGTCCAACTCCAGTTTCGGCCCTGATTCACGCGGCGACAATGGTCGCGGCGGGTGTTTATTTCTTGATCCGTATCGCCTTTCTCTTCCCCGAATCGGTGCTTGGCGGCATTGCCATTCTCGGCACGTCAGTTGCTGTGTATGCAGGCTTCTGTGCGTATGGTCAGAATGACATTAAGAAGATTCTGGCATACTCGACGCTTTCACAGCTCGGCTATATGTCAGCAGCGTTCGGCCTTGGTTACCCTGGGATCGCATTGTTTCACCTGATCACGCACGCCTTCTTCAAGGCACTGTTGTTCCTGGGTGCGGGTTCGATCATTCACGGCTGCCATCACGAGCAGGACATCTTCAAGATGGGCGGTATCTTTAAGAAGATGCCACTCACCTCGATTACTTTCTTCATTGGAGTGTTGGCTCTCTGTGGTGTGTATGGTTTTGCTGGTTTCTATTCGAAAGACGCGATTTTGGTCGCAGGTGGACTCGATAGCACTGCGATTTTTGCATTATTAACGCTCGGTGCCTTCTTGACCGCCGGTTACATGGGGCGCTTGGTTTGGATCGTCTTCTTCGGCGAGCCGAAGTCCGATGCTGCTGCGCATGCGCATGAGAGCGGTTTTAGTATGGTGTTGCCATTGATCATCTTGGCAGTGCTCTCGGTTGTCGGTGGTTGGATCGGTGTTTGGCCCGAAGCAACTGGTGAGATCATTCGCGATAATTTAGAACACCTGCATCACGCTGAAGGGCACGATGCGATGCACAGTAAGGTCATGATTCTCGGCTCGGCTGCATGGATCGTTGGTCTGCTCGGGTCGCTATTCTTTTACGGTGTCGGTAAAAACGGGGATGCGCTGCAGAACCGAGCGAAGCCTGTTTACGAATTTCTCAAAGCCCGTCTGTGGTTCGACGAAATCTACGGCTTCTACGTTGCGAAGATTCAGCAGCGTGTCGCGGTGCTTCTTAGCTTCCTCGATGTATTCCTGATCAAAGGACTCTTCGTCCGTGGCAGTGCCGGCTTGGTTGGTCTGGTGGGTGCATGCTCACGCTCACTGCATGTCGGTAATATTCACGGCTATGTTTATTGGTTCCTTGCCGGAATCATCCTCCTTTGGGCGCTCGCTTCAGGCGTGGCTCTATAAAAATAGGTGAACGATTCAATTTAGATAGATATGACACCCGTCGATACATCATCACTTTGCCTTCTGGCAGCCATACTGACACCGCTGTCTGCGGGGTTATTCTTGCTGTTTGGAGCCCGTTTTAGCCAGTCAAGCATTCGTGCAGTTAGCGTGATCGGCTTCGCCACACCGCTAGTTATTGCGCTGGCGCTGTATAGCCAATTCGAGCCGTCGCTTGTCGGTGGCTATAATTTCGAGCTGCGTCTTGCCACTGGTCTGGAAGCAGTTGGCATTTACCTGCACCTCGGCTTGAATGGTATCTCGATGCCGCTGTTCATGTTGGCCGGAGTCGTTGGCTTTGCGGCTGGGATGTATGCGATGTTCTCCAAAGCAGAGCGTCCACACCTGTATCTTGCGCTGTTGTTATTTATGCTCGGCGGTTTGATGGGCACTTTTGCTTCGGTTGATATTTTCTTCTTCTACTTCTTCCACGAGTTCGCCCTTATCCCGACCTTTATTATGATTGGTGTGTGGGGCGGTGCTGGTAAGCGTGGTGCAGCGATTGAGATGACGATCTACCTGACGCTTGGTGCTTTGTTGTCGTTGATCGGGCTGATTGCGCTGTATGTGCAGAGTGGGGCGGATTCGTTCTCATTGATCACATTGCGTGAGTATTTGGCGGCGCAACCAATCGCTGACACTGTGCAAAACAACATCTTCGCACTGTTACTGTTCGGCTTTGGTATTTTGGTATCACTCTTTCCGTTTCACAGTTGGGCACCTAAGGGCTATGCGACTGCGCCAACTGGTGCGGCAATGCTGCACGCGGGTGTGCTCAAGAAATTTGGCCTGTATGGTCTGTTGCAGATCGCAGCACCATTGCTGCCAGCAGGTGCAGCCCATTGGTTCCCTTGGATCGTTTGGCTCGCACTGGGTAACATCATTATCATCGGTCTGATCACAATGGCTCAGAAGGATGTCAAGATGATGCTCGGTTATAGTTCAGTCATGCACATGGGCTATGCTTTTCTCGGGATCGCAACGTTTTCGGTCGTCGGTGTCGGTGGTGCGTTGTTGATGATGATCGCACACGGCCTCTCGGTTGCACTGTTGTTCATGCTTTCGACTTGTATTTACCACCGTAGCCAGACTTTCGATATGTCATCGATGGGTGGTCTCGCGACCAAGGCGCCAGTCTTGGCGGCCTTCTTCGTGGCGGGCACGATGGCGAGCATCGGTCTGCCGGGCTTTGGTAATTTCTGGGGTGAGTTCACTATCTTTGCTGCGCTTGCCGAAACTGAGATGACGAGGTGGATCGTCGCACCAGCCGCGATCGGTATTATTATTTCTGCGATCTACGGACTACGTGCCGTGGCCAATATTTTCTTTGGCAAGCCAACTGAGGCATTTGCCGATCGTTTAAACAGCGATGAGATTGTGGATCTTAAGATTCATGAACGATTCCCTGCACTGATTCTGATCGTTGCGTTGATCGTCGTCGGCATTTTCCCACGGCTGTTTTCTGATGCAGCCAATGGTGAATTGTCACAGCTTTATACATCCAAAAGCACTTTGCCGGTCATTGAAGTCAATGCGGCGCTTCCTCAAACAGTCGAAGCACATAAGGAGGTTACACACTAATGAACGAGCTTCTCGCCGAATTCCTGCGCAGTTTCACTGCGACAAATGACTGGGCTGCAATTGCGCCTGAAATCATGTTGGCGGTACTCGCCCTTGGCCTGCTTGGAGCAGAGATGGTTTTGCCACGATCCCAGCAGGGCCTTATCCCGCGTCTAGCAATTTGGGGGCAAGTCCTGGTCTTGATTGTCACACTGGGTTGCTCGGCTTATTCTACCTTTGAGGGACAGACCTTTTTCAGTGGCATGATCGCACAGACAGATGTGACGCAAATCATGCGAGCCTTCTTCTTGGTAAGTTCGATTCTCGTCTGCTACCTCGGCAAGATCTACTTATCGAAGCAAAAACTGCCACGCACTGAGTTCTTCCACTTGGTGATTATCATTGCAGCAGCGATGATGCTGCTGGTGCAGAGTGCCAATTTTGTGATGCTGTTCGTGGCGCTCGAAGCCGTGACGATCGCTTTTTATGTATTGGTTGCTTATTGCCGTACCAGTTCGCTGTCGCTCGAAGCGGGCTTAAAATATTTGATCCTCGGTGCGCTGAGTTCTTCTATTTTGTTATTCGGCATTGTGCTACTTTACGGAGTTGCAGGTAATCCGGAGCTGAGCTTTTCCAGCAGTGATTCGCTGAATTTTAGCGAGCTACAAGCGTTCATCGTCATGCATCAGGATAATGTATTGGTGCGTATTGGAGCGATTCTGGTCGTTGCTGGTATCTGCTTTAAGATCGGTGCGGTGCCGTTTCAAATTTGGGTGCCTGACGTCTATCAAGGTGCTCCCACTCCTGTCACTGCGTATCTTGCGATCGCGTCGAAGGCAGCTGGCTTTATTGTATTACTGCAGCTGTTGACGGGGCCGTTTATTGGCTTGGCTTCGTTCATGATCCCAGTGCTGTCGTTTATCGCGGCAGCCACCATCCTGTTTGGTAATTTCGCGGCGGTGCGTCAGCGCAATGTTAAACGCCTGATGGGCCTTTCGGGAATCGCACATGCTGGTTACCTCCTAGTGGGCGTGGTGGCAGCGCTCAGCATTCCAGAAGCAAAGTATGCGGTGATCTTCTATCTCGCGACTTATCTGCTAGCGTCGTTTGCAGTCTTTGCCGTGATGTCGCATATGGCTGGTGCTGATGATGCGAATCAAGAGCTTGAAGACTATGAGAACCTTGCGCGTAAGCGTCCGTTCCTCAGTGGTGTGCTCGCCGTTGGCTTAGGTTCATTGGCTGGTATTCCACCATTAGGTGGCTTCATTGGTAAGCTGTTCATCTTTATCGCAGCTTACAAAGCTGGCCTTTACGGCCTATTGGCAATTTCCGTGCTCGGTGTAGTGATCTCAATCTACTACTACTTTGGGTGGGTGCGCACAGTGTATTTCTCCGATTCGAAGGATAGCGCACCCGAAACTGCTGGATCGCTCTGCAGTTGCGATCGCGTCGTACTAGGTGCGCTCGTTGTTGCGACGGTGTTGGTTGGTATCTTCCCCGGTGTGTTGCCGATCATCCCGTAAGCCACCGCCCCGGTTACGTTTTTACGGCTGCGCCCTGTTTCAGGGCGTAGCCGCTTTCGTTTGGACATTTGGCGGTGCATGATGTAGCTTTAGAGTAGATATCATGAACCTTTTCTTGGTGCTTCTGCTCTTGCTGTTCACCTCCAGACTAATGGGGGAACTGGCTAGCCGTGCTAAACAGCCACCGTTGGTGGGAGAGTTAATTGCCGGTATTCTGATTGGCTTTGTTGCATTGCAGGTTCCGGCATCGCCGTTGCGCGGCTTGGTGCAGGATCATTCCTTTCAGGTGCTGTCGGATTTGGGGATCTTTTTTCTGATGTTGCTCGGCGGTACGGAACTGCGGGTGCGTGAGTTTGGTAACGTGTCGGGGCGGTCTTTCGTGATCGCGCTATGTGGAATGCTGCTGCCTCTGTTTGCTGGGATATGGCTGGGATGGGGGATCTTTCCGGAGTCGGAGATGAAAATGGCGCAGTGTTTGTTTCTCGGGACTGCTCTTTCGATCACAGCGGTACCAGCGTCGATCCGTGTTCTTATGGATCTTGGCAGATTGCACACTCGGGTCGGACGAACCATCGTTTCGGCCGCGATCATCGACGATTTATTGAGCCTGATTCTTCTGGCTGTATTGACTGGTGTGCTGAGTAATGAGGGACGTCTGGATTTTTTCTTGGGATTTATGATCTTCGGTAAAACCTGTGTCTTTTTGGGCATTACATTCCTGATCGAAAAGTATCTGGTGCCACGGATACGATCGATCGTGACGCAATTCAAGTCTGAAGAATTTGGCTTTTCCTCTCTCTTGATTGCCGGTTTTGCGTATGCGGTATTTGCCGAGTTACTTGATTTACACTTCATCGTTGGCGCTTTTACCGCCGGTCTGCTCTTTGAGCAGAAATATGCGGGGCACGACATCTACAAGGATGTGAAGGGTAAATTGAATTCAGTGACGGTTGGTTTTATGGCTCCAGTGTTCTTTGCCTCGATCGGACTGAATTTGAATCTCGAAGCCTTTGCCGTGATTCCCGGAGTCGCTTGCCTTTTGATACTGGTTGCTCTGTTGACGAAAGTGCTGGGTGCCGGCGTCGCTGCTCGAATCACAGGCTATACAAATCAGGATGCCGCGATCATTGGTGTGGGCATGAGTAGCCGTGGCATGGTCGAGATCATCATTGCGAATATTGCTTTGCAAGCGGGCTTGTTCACTGTGCCGCAGGACGCGCCGGTGGTGACTTATATGTTTTCAGCAGTGGTCGCGATGGCGATCGCAACAACCGTTCTGACGCCGATTGCCCTGAAATGGATGGTGCAGCGGCAGCAGCAGGTGGAGCCTCCAGATTCGGAAGGTCCACTGAACTGAAACGAACTTTTAAGCCTTCAATGCCTGATCCAGATCGGCGAGCAAGTCGCCGATGGCTTCGATGCCGACGGAGAGGCGCACGAAATCGGCGGTTACGCCGGTGGATTGTTGCTGTTCCTCAGTGAGCTGTTGGTGCGTGGTGCTGGCGGGATGGATCGCGAGCGACTTGGCATCGCCGATGTTGGCTAGGTGGCTGAAGAGCTCGAGGCCGTCGATGAATTTGCGTCCTGCTTCGAGGCCGCCTTTGAGGCCGAAGCCAACGAGTCCGCCGAAGCGCTCGTTGTCGAAATATTTCTCAGCGGCGGTGTGGTGTGCGCTTTCGCTTAGCCCTGGGTAGTTGACCCAACTCACGGCTTTGTGGCTTTCTAGGAATTGGGCGACCTTGAGTGCATTGGAGCAGTGGCGCTCCATGCGCAGATGTAGCGTTTCGAGGCCCTGAATGTGCAGGAATGAGTTGAACGGGGAGGTGCAGTTGCCGGTGTCGCGTAGCCACTGTAGACGCATTTTCATGATGTACGCGATGTTGGCACCGCCCGCTGGTTCGAAGGCTTTGAACACATCCCAATGCACGAGTCCGTGGTAACTCGCGTCGGGCTCGGTGAACTCCGCAAAGCGTCCACTGCCCCAATCGAAATTGCCACCGTCGACGACGATGCCACCGATGCTGGTGCCGTGGCCTCCGATGTACTTAGTGAGGCTGTGGACGACGATATTCGCGCCGTGCTCAAGTGGACGACAGATCATCGGCGAGGCGACGGTGTTATCAATGATGAGTGGGATCATTGCTGCGCGGGCGACAGCAGAGACTTCTTCGAATGGAAAGATGTTGAGCTTTGGATTGCCGACGGTGTCGCCGTAGATGGCTTTGGTTTTTTCGTCAATCAATGGCTCGAAGCTGGAGGGATCTTCGGCGTCGGCGAAGCGCACTTCGATGCCGAGCTTCGGCAGAGTGTATTTGAACAGTGTATAGGTGCCGCCGTAGAGTTGAGCGGACGAGACGATGTTATCACCGGTGCCGGCGATATTGAGAATCGCGCTGGTGATGGCTGCCTGACCACTGGCATGAGCCAGGCCTGCGACACCACCTTCGAGAGCGGCGACACGTTTCTCAAGCACGTCAGTAGTGGGGTTCATGATGCGGGTATAGATGAAGCCGAGCTCTTCGAGGCCGAAGAGTTTGGCGGCATGTGCTGTATCCCGAAACATGTAGCTGGTGGTCTGATAAATAGGGACGGCGCGTGAGCCTGTCTCTGCGTCAGGCGTGTGGCCTGCGTGGAGGGTGAGGGTGCCGAGGGCGGGTGCTTTCTTATCTGTCATAGCTTGGGAGGAGTTGAGAGTTGAAAGTTTGAGTGGAGTGTGGGGGGAGGACAGAGGTCTGCGGCATGCCTTGCGAAACTCAGAGAGCGTAGCAGTGAGATGCGTGGTAATTATTGAGTGTTAGTTTTGCGGTCTCTTGTTTTAGTAGCGTCCCAAGAGAGGCCGACCTTGTCCAGAAAGCGTGCGGCTTCCTCGAGGAACTCGTTGTCGGGTCGGGTTTCGCGCAGAATGCGCTTGTATTCACGCAGTGCGTTGCTGCGCTGCCCTTCGGCAGCAAAGGTTCGTGCAAGTTGCTTGCGCCTCTCGACCAAATCTGGACGTTTTTCGAGGACATCTTGGAGCATGTTGATCAGCTGGCTATTAGTAAATAGCGAGTCTTCTGAGCTATTGGAAAGGTCGATCTGATCGACTAGGGCGGCTTTTGGTTCCCATGCATTTGGCCAGCGTTCTGACATGCCTGTCCACATCTTGGTGGGCTCCGCGATCGAATACGCAAATGCAGCACTGAGGGTGATTTCAATTAGGAGTAATAATGAGCAACCCATGACCCATAACTCTTTGCCAGCGATGCCCATACTATAGATGATACGTCCGAGCACGGTAATGACTAGGGCCACAATCATTGGTAGAGCGACGTATAGGTGGTGATCTTCGTGCGCGAGGGCTCCGTTAATAAAATGGCCGTCCTGACTGATGCCATATACGATGAGCGCCAGGTAGCTGCAGAGCCCAAGCAGGATTGCACGGCTCCAGCCCTTTCTGATATTATAAGCGGTGAAGATAAAAACCGGAACGAAAAGCAGGAAGGGCAGCAGGTTGATCCCAGCACCGAATTCGTATTTGGCGTCTGTGTCGAATCGATGGAACAGGGCGTTGTTTAAGGGTAACAGGGCCTGCTGGGTAAAGTGAGCCATGTTCTGCCCTGCGTGATTGAGTCGGTCTATGTTACTGACTGTATCAACTCCTTCTATGTGGGCGCTTCCGGCGTTGACCCACACACCTAAAAAGAGGCATAGGCAGAGCAGTGGCAGTACCCGATTAAAGGATTCTACGTGTATCGACCGTTCTTTATGGAGGATGACCAATGCGAGAATGACTGGGATGGCAAATGCGGCTGGGTGTACCAAGCAGGCGATGGTAGTGAGCACAATCGTGACGAAGTAGTCGCGCGCGTTGCGGTTGCGACTGCCGAAGTAAAGCGCACTTAATATAAAGATCAACGCGATGATTTCGGTGCGGTAACCAGCCCAGAAGAGTGTCTGTATCGTGGCTGGATGGAGCGCGAAAATTAGGGTGGCTGAAAACGCGGCGGGAAATTTCAGCGCCTCAAGATTTTTGAGGAGCAGTATAGCCGCGAACAGGTGCAGCAAAATATTGATGCCTCGGTGAACTGTTGCGGTGGGCAGTGGGATGGCTTGTTCGAGAAAGTAACTGCTGATGGCAATCGGATTGTTTTGGCGAATGCTATCGAGCGTCCATGCTTGTTGCCAGCTGTCCATCGTTTGAAAGGCGCTGCGTTCGACGGAATCGAAGTCGGACCAAAGCACGTCCGATATTAGCAGTGGGCTGAATACCAAGCTGACTAATACAATGAGGACAACATAGGCACGCAGGCTGGCGCGTGGTGGGGCGACGGCGGTGCTTCGCTTACGTCGCTTATTGGGCGTAGCCGACTTCGATGTAGAAGAGGAGACGATTTGATTCATCGCGTGCGGTGTGTGCGCTTCTGCGTTGTTAGACTGTGACATTATTTGAGCGTGGTCTGAATTGGGTAGCTGCTTAGCGATTTGCCTCGGCGGTTCAGGGCTAGGGTTAATGCTTCCAGATCAATCTGAGCGCCGGCAACTATGTTATTGCGAGCAAACCAGCCGCGGTTGGTCTCGATCGCGATGAGCACTTGTTGATTGCGGGAGGGCACGCCATTTTCATCGTAAGGGTAGAGCGCATGTATCTCGAGCAAACGTCCGCTGGCATCAAAATAGCTGAGATCGAGAGGGATGCGAGTGTTACGCATCCAGAAGGAACGTGGCTCAGGCTGATTGAATAGAAACAGCATGCCGTGGTCTGTGGGCATCGATTCGCGGTGCATCAGGCCTTTGTTTTGCTCGCTTTGCGTCAGTGCGAGTTGCAACTGTAGAGGCGTGCCGTCGATGGAAATAGGGAAATATGTGTCGCTGGATTCCGGCGCGCTCATCGGCTCTTGCGGGGCACAGGCAATGAGCAGCAGGGATAGGGCTAGTGTAAATAGTAAGCGGTAGAGCGGTTTCATAGAGACTCGATTATTAAGTCGAAGCGTGACAGATCAGTTCGAATAAAGAAGAGTTATAACGCAATCATTTGTAATGAAAAGTAAATCCTCAGTTATCCGTATTCTCTTTGCTGCTTCAGAGCAATCTGCCGATGTTTTCTACCTGACGAAGGTCTTTGTTCCGGACCCGTTCTTGTGCTTCATCGTCGGGGGGCGCTCGACCGCGGTGGTCAATCGTTTAGAGTATAGCCGAGTCCGCGCACAATCGAATTGTGATGAAGTGCTGCTGCTGGAGACGGTACAGAGGCAGGCTGCAAAGGCACTGCGGATGGAACTTTTGGAGGTAGGCCCTGCGGAGATGATGCGCTATTTCGCAAAGTTGAACAAGGTGCGTGAAATGGAGGTGCCTGAAGATTTTCCATCAGTGTATTTTGCCAAGTTGTTAGCAGCGGGCATGCAGGTGCGAGTCGGTGCAGACCCGTTTTTTTCAGCTCGTGAGTTGAAGAGCGATGCTGAGGCCAAGGCATTGCGACAGGGCAATGCCGCGAGTGCGGCGGGTATTCGCACGGCGGAGAGAGTGTTACGGGCATCGAAGATTGTCGGTAAGTGCCTCAAATACGAAGGGCGCACGCTCACTTCCGAGTGGCTGCGCATGATGATTGATCAGGCTTGCCTGTCGAAGGGCGCAGTGGCGCACAATACGATTGTGGCTGGCGGCAAGCAGGGCTGTGATCCTCACGAAGGCGGGCACGGGCCGCTTAAGTCGAACGAACTAATTATCATTGATGTGTTCCCACGTCTGCAAAAGACTGGATATCATGGTGATATGACGCGCACTTTTTTGAAAGGCCGCGCGAATGATGCGCAGCGAGCCCTCGTCGGTGCAGTGCGTGATGCGCAACTCGCGGCCTTGGCAAAAGTGAAGGCTGGCATCAGCGGTGCGACGGTGCACGCCGCCGCCGCTCAGCTATTTGATGCTCGCGGATTTTTAACTGAGCGTCGCGGCGAAGGCTTTGTTGGATTCATACATTCGACCGGGCATGGCCTCGGATTAGAGGTGCATGAGGCACCGCGTGTTTCACCGACTGCTGGACGTTTACGTAAGGGCCAAGTGATTACGATTGAACCTGGATTATATTATCCGGAGGTCGGTGGTTGTCGCATCGAAGATGTCGTGCGTGTGACGAAGGAGGGCAGTGAAATGCTTTCGTCGATGCATTATAAGTGGGAACTACGCTGATCTTTTGGAGTAATTAGAATCGAGATCTGCCGAAGATGCTGGAGCAATTAAGGTTGATCTAAACAACTGCGCGTCGTCAGTAGATTAGTCGCCTCTACCGTCTATTTTTCTCTATCGAGTGATAAACGGATTAGTGTTCTCTGCTTCTGTAGGAGGTTTCATTCGATGCCTAATGCTATTCAAAATTGAGCAATTCGCACTCTGGTCGGCTATGCTCAGTTGGTGTCGTCTTCGATTAGATTCTCGCTCAACTCGTCGAGTGTCGGTAGAAACTTTTTGAATGTATCTTTGTTGGCGGCCTTCATATAGGCCTCTTCCGGTGAGATATTACCAGCTTCGAGTTGTATCGCAATTGATGAATCCATCAGCAGCATGCCTTGCGCACGGCTACTTTCGATGATGCCACGTATCTCACTGGTTTTTCCCATACGGATGGTATTAGGTAGGGCATCATGCTGAAGCAGGATTTCGTGCACAGCGACGCGCCCAGATGGTATCTTTTTACAAAGTAATTGAGAGACGATGCAGGTAAGGCAGCCGGCGAGCAGTACGCGAATCTGCGCCTGTTCATCTGCAGGAAAAGCATCGATGATGCGGTCGATTGTCTTGGGGGCGTTATTGGTGTGTAGTGTGCCGAACACCAGCATACCCATCGAGGCGCAACCAAGAGCGAGCTTGATCGTCTCTAATTCGCGCATTTCGCCGACTAGGACGATGTCTGGATCGGCGCGCATCGCTCCGCGCAGTGCATTGGAAAAAGAGTGACTATGTTCACCAATTTCGCGGTGGACGATGACGCTCTTCTTTTTTAGGTGCACAAACTCGATGGGATCTTCGACGGTAATGATGTGCTTCTGAAAGTTCTCGTTGATATAGTCCATCATTGCCGCGAGCGTTGTGGACTTACCACTGCCAGTGGGGCCAGTGACTAATACGAGGCCTTCCTTATACTGGCACACGTCCTTGAGGACTTCGGGCAGTTTGAGCGTATCGAAGGAGAGAATCTCTGCGGGGATTTGTCGAAAGACAGCAGCTTGCCCCCAGTGATTGTAGAAAAAACTACCGCGGAATCGGGCGAGTCCAGAGATCTCGTAGGCGAGATCCAGATCATGGTTTAGTAGGTAATCTGCCCAGCGCTCGGGTGGTGTGACGCTTTGCAGTAGTTCCGACATTTTATCTGCGGTGATAATTTCGTCGCTGAGGGGGGAGATACGCCCCGAGGCGCGAATTTTTGGAACGGATCCGACCGATAGGTGTAGATCGGAGCCATCATTCTCTAGCATCTGTTTCAGGTAGGTTTCGAGTGAGGCCATAGTATCAAATGCGTATCGGGTGGTGGCTGTTTATTACTCGGTATCGTTGGCGGGTGTCGATACTGCTTCGTTCGAACTGTGCTCGCATATTTGCTGATGTAGCATGCGGTTACCGATATTTGACAGTGCGATGTCGTCATCGATGATTCCATTCTGCCAGAGCTCTAGGACTGAGTAATCCATTTGAACCATACCCGCACTGCGGCCAGTCTCCATAACATTGCCCAGCGCCTGGATTTTGCCTTCGCGAATCAAAGTCGCAACTGCCATATTTTGCAGGAGTAGTTCGCTTGCTAGAGTGAGGCCGCCTGCTTTATTAGGCAACAATCGCTGGCAGACGATCCCACGCAGACTCTCAGCGACCATCGACCTAATCTGTGTCTGCTGCGCTGGGGGGAACACATCGAGTAGACGGTTGAGCGTCGTTGATGCATCGCTGGTGTGCATTGTTGCGATCACTAAGTGTCCAGTTTCAGAGGCGCTGATCGCCATCTCGATGGTTTCTAAGTCGCGCATCTCGCCGATAACAATAATGTCAGGGTCTTGGCGTAGCGCGCCTTTGAGTGCGCGCTTATACGACTTTGTATGTGAGCCGACGCCGCGCTGTGTTATTTGGCAGAGTTTGGACTGCTGAATGACCTCGATCGGTTCTTCAACCGTGATAATATGATCCTCGCGAGTCTGGTTTAATATCTCGATCAAAGCGGCTAGGGTGGTGGTCTTGCCAGAGCCGACAGGACCGGTGACGAGAATCAAACCGTTATGAAATGCTAGTAGTTCTTTGAGTCGATCGGCGTTAGAGAAACCCAGTTCTTCGAGGCTGGGTGTTTTTGCGGGCACGATGCGGTAGGTGCCTGCAATGCCCTCTTTGTGCTGCATTAGATTCACGCGGAAGCGCTGGCCCGAACTAAAAGGAAGTGCGAAATCGAGATCTTTTTCGTCGTTGAAGCAAGTGGCTTGTTCGTCGGACAGGATAGATAGATTCAGTGCGCGGGCGACCTTTGCAGATACGATACCTGTAGATTTGTAAGTGACGGCACGGTTTTGGCGCACAAAGATACGACTATCTGCGCAGATGTGGAGATCGCTGGCTCCCTCGTGTACGGCGATAAGCAGGAGTGCGATGAGTGCTTGTTTCGCTTCGCTGTCATTAATGTCCTCAAGGCGCGAAGGTTCAAGCCATGTCGGATAGACCTCGTCTACATCGATCACGTTTTCGATTGTCTGCTCTGTGGTTTGTGAT
>JAFMHF010000030.1 GCA_017854655.1 Puniceicoccaceae bacterium
AGACAAGATGATATAAGCGTGATGACAAGCGGAGTGCCAAAGCTGAATTATGAAGAGCTTCAAGGCAAAGCCGATGGCAGTACGTTCTGGGTCAGCACGTCAAAGGTCCCGCTCCGCAACTCTGCAAACGAAGTGATTGGTGTACTCGGTATTTACGAAGATATCACTGTGGCGAAACAGACCCAAGCAGAGCTCATTAAGGCAAAAGATGGTGCTGAAGCTGCTAGCAGAGCCAAGGATGATTTCCTCTCCGTTATGGGGCATGAAATGCGCACACCACTCAATCCGATATTGGGCTTTGCTGAAATTTTACGGCAGAATATTACCACCAAGCCCGAGTCAGATTACATTAAAACAATCATCACGGCAGCCAACCGACAATTACGCCTCATTGAAGATATCTTAGAATATATGCGCATCAATCGCGGGGAAATAAAGCCAAGCATCGAGGCATTTAGTCTGGCAAAGCTCTGTCAGCTTGCAGTGAGTGATGCTCAAGTGTTTGCAGGTTCACTCAATCTAAGCTTCGTGGCGGACTCGACCGCACTAGATGCTAGTGATGATTGTTGGGTCGAAGGCGACCGAACTATGTTACGCCGCATTCTCGACAATCTAATCAATAATGCCTGTAAATACACCAGCGAAGGCGGCATAACAGTGGCCCTCAAGCGTTCCACATCTAACAGTGACTGTTTCATTGTTGCAGTCACAGACACGGGCATTGGCATTGATGCGCAAAACCAGCAAAAGCTCTTTGATGCATTCACTCAAGCTGATAGCTCCTACACGCGTCAGCACGAAGGCCTAGGCCTAGGTTTAGCTATTTGCAAAAAGTTACTCACTATTTTAGATAGCAACATTACAGTCGAAAGTGAGATGGGCGTGGGCTCAACATTCTCCTTACATTTGTCATTTAAAGAGATCAAGGAGCGAGCCATTGAAGCAAACAGTTCGGCTCCGCTACCTCAGCCACGTAAACTGGCGGGTCCGTGCCACGCTCTGATTATCGATGAGCAAGTTGATCATCGATTTGTCACGCGTTCCTTGCTCGAGTCCTACGGTTGCCAAGTAACCGAAGCGATCGATGCTGAAGTTGCCGTCGAACTGTGCAAGCAAACCAAGTATGATGTGATCTTAATGGACTTGGCGATCGCTCTGCTCGATGGCAAAGAAGCATCCAAACTGATACGCAGTGCCAGCAATGAAAATCAATCTACCCCGATCATTGCAGTCACGGCAGATATAACTCCGCAGGTCGAAGCAGCCTGCCTGGCAGATGGCATACAGCACTGCATCAGTAAACCAGTCAGCTCAAAGACGCTGTTCGAGCTAATTAATCTATACGTCTAATGAGATCTACTGAACTTAAGGAAATTTACAGTTGATCACACTCATAAGAACGACACCTGTAGGCGCGCTGTCATTTAACACCCTGTTGCTTATTTAATAGCCACCATTCGGCAGTGGTTCCATCACATCAGAACAGCAACTGCGGACATACAATATCTCTAAAAAATGACCACAATTACAACTTAACTGAATCGGCTTTCAGTAACGTGTAAAATCTGCCTAAATAATTAAATGAAAATAGAAGCCGCCAACACAGACGCTTGGAACATAGCCAAGGGTAAGAATCCGGAGCAGCCTACGGTCTTGCGCTTCAGACCCAGTTTAAATGAACACCTGGGCAACGAAGACTACCCGAGAAGGCTGGTGATCATCTGGAAATTTGATCCAGTAGATGCTACTGGTATGCCGTCCGACACACAGAGTGCCGACATGAAGGACTTTGAAGATATGCTGATTGATGCACTCGATCCAGAGCGCCTAGCGATTCTCGCTTTCGTCTTCACTAGTTCGGGGTCAAGGGAATGGAACTTTTATCTCTCAGACGTCAGCGAAGTGGGGATCCGGATTAACAAAGCCCTTTCAACTATTCCACAATTGCCCATCGACTTAACCGTCGAGCATGACCCGAATTGGGACGAATTGAGGCAAGTCTTTCGGCTGTGCCAGCAGGGAGCTTAGCCGAATGGCCACTACGAGTTTGATTGTGAGACGCATTAGCCTGACTCGCTGAGAACTATTCACGCACACAGCTTTTACCTATAATTCGCGATATAACTTTGGCGTATCGGCAGCGCGTGGAACTTCAACCAGCCTAATATTATGCTTTTCCGAGACTATGAGTTGCAATTTCCTGATGCAAAGGAAGTCTATGCAACATGTATTTTTGCCATGTGGAACAGAAGTCTAGCTCTTAGCATCAGTTCCGTATAATATTCGCTCTAAGAAACGCTACCTAATGAATTCTATGCAACCAATTGACCTCGACGCCCATTGGGGTGATATCCGTCACGAAGCCAGCCAAATCGTCGCACGGGAGCCAGCGCTCAAGCCGTTACTGGACGAGACCGTCCTGGATCGTTGCTCGTTTGCGGAGTGCCTCACTTATCGCCTTGCCCGCAAGTTGGTTAATCGCTCGACCTCAGTCAAGGTACTGCACGAGGTGTTTATCGACGCGTTTGTGCAAGAACCAATGATTTTACAGTATATCGCTAGCGATATGATCGCTTTCTATGAGCGTGACCCAGCCTGCCCGGATGCGCTCACTCCCCTGCTCTATTTTAAAGGATTCCAGGCACTGGTCTGCTATCGAGTTGGCCACCACCTGTGGCAACACAATCGTAAGGAGCTCGCACTCTACTTACAAAGTCTTATCTCCGAGACCTTCGCGGTGGACATTCATCCAGCGGCAAAAATCGGCTGTGGGATTTTACTCGACCACGCAACAGGCTTCGTCGCAGGCGAAACCACTGTAATCGAAAGCAACGTATCGATTCTGCACGAAGTGACTCTGGGTGGAACCGGCAAAGACCGCGGCGATCGCCACCCAAAGGTACGCTCTGGCGTGCTACTTGGCGCAGGTGCCAAAATCCTCGGCAATGTGGACATCGGTGAAGGGGCGAAAGTCGGAGCTGGCAGCGTAGTGCTCAAGGATGTACCACCTCACACCAGTGTAGCTGGCGTGCCTGCGGAAGTGATTGGTAAGGCTTCCGAAGTGTCACCAGCATTGGGTATGTGCCAGGATTTCGAACATTAAGTACGCGACGTATTGCTGCCAGTTGCACGCGAGTCACTTGGCAGATCATTCACCGAGTTAGGGATGTTTTAGACTTAGAGAAGCATTAGGAATAACACTTAAAACATGATATGATGATACCGCATCTCGCATTGGCTACCACACAACATGCACTCTGGGCGCTCTGCCTAGCAGTCGGCGCGGGCTGCTTACTCACCGTCTTATCGCGTCGACTTCATCTGCCGACAATTGTGCTCTTATTACTTGGCGGATTTGCTCTTGGAGCCGAAGGCTTGAATGTACTCCACCCAAATGAACTAGGCGAATTCTTGCCGATGATCGTTTCGCTGGCTGTCGGGCTAATTTTATTTGAGGGCGGACTCACCCTCGAGATTAAAGATTTTTCACACACCTCGACTGTCATTAAGCGTTTACTCACGGTTGGAGTGCTCATCACTTGGCTCGGATCTGCGCTCACAGCATTTCTGGTTTTCGACATCTCCCCCTCCTTCGCATTGCTGATGGGCAGTCTGATTATCGTAACTGGGCCGACTGTAATTGTGCCTTTATTGCGCAGAATACGAGTCGATCAAAAGATCGGTAGCATCCTGCACTGGGAAGCGGTTTTGATTGATTCAATTGGTGTCTTCATCGCGATTCTTTGTTTCGAATGGGTTGTCGAAGGCGGCGGCACGGTGGCACTGCCAAATTTCTTGATACGCATCGTCAGTGGTATGGGTATCGGTTTCCTTGGGGGCTACCTTATCTACTGGTTCATGAAACACGACTGGGTGCCGGATAACATTGTCAATGCCTTTGCTCTGGCCAGTGCAATGCTCATCTTCGGTGCGACCGAGTTGATCAAGCCAGAAGCAGGACTACTTGCCGTCACCATTGCTGGACTGATTGTGGGGCTCAACAAGCCGCGGCAGTTGCGCGAGGTCAAAGCCTTCAAGGCCGAGATCGTTGACTTACTCATTGGGCTACTTTTCTTATTATTGGTCGCACGACTCGAGCTACAACAGTTCGTCGATTTCTTTTCCGACGGCGGCGGCTGGGTGCTTTGCTCAGTGATCTTATTGATTCGCCCAATTAGCATCGCCCTCTCTTCTTGGGGCACAACGCTGAACATTCGTGAGAAAGCACTGCTGAGTTGGGTGGCGCCGCGTGGCGTGGTGGCCGCGTCGATGGCTTCCTTATTCGCGTTATCGCTGCAGGCGAAGGGCGAAACCGAAGACGCGGCACTGATGGAGTCTTTCGTCTATTCCATTATTTGTGCGACCGTGCTAATTCAAGGGCTTTCAGCCGGACTCGTTGCGAAAGTGCTACGTGTGCAACGCCCCGCTCCGAATGACTGGGTTATTATTGGTGCACATCACTTTGGTCGCGAACTTGCTCGTCAACTGATACGTGAAAATGAACAGGATGTCATCCTGCTAGATACTAATGCACGGAATATAACTCTCGCCAGAAAGGAAGGTATACCTGCGTTGCATCGCGATGGCATGGAAGCAGAAAAACTATACGAACAGGAACAAGCACTTTTTGGCACTGGCTACGTACTGGCCCTGACTGACAATGTTGAGCTGAATCAGTTACTCATGCAGCGTTGGGCGCACGAACTAGATAATGAGAAAGTCTTCGGCTGGATTCCGACGGATAGTCCGACTAATGAAGACCAGCTCACTGGGCTATCGGTATTCGGCGATCTGTCTCGCCCTGCTGTGATCGGCAGCGAATTACTACAAGACGAAAGTAGCTTTGAATCTGTCATGTGGGAGGATGGAATGACGCTACCCTCGGGCGATTGGCATCCGCTATTTATTCGTCGCGGCAAGCAACTCAAAGCTGTGCCGCAAGACACCGCCCTTAAAGAAATGGTCAAGCCAGATGATGAAGTAATCTGTCTGCGTCGCGCTGAAGGATTTCTACTGCGCGCACTTCAAAGTGGTGGTCATCTCACTATCGAGTGTGAGACTATTGAGGAACTCTACAAGAAACTGGCACATCTTGCGACCGAAGCCATCGAAGGTATCTCAGCAGAAACGATCCTAGAGGACCTCAGTGCGCAAGGTCAGATTTTCCCCGCATTCCTTGGCCACGGCATTGCAATCCCGCACGTCTATTGCGCTGAGCTGAACCATCGCATCTGCTTTGTCGCCAGATTACCCAAAGGTCTTGAAATAGCTGGCCAGTCGGAAGCGATCGATTTTGTATTTTTCCTGCTCAGTCCGTCAGGCGATTCTGAGGGACATCTCTCCACATTGGCAGAAATCGCTAAAAGCTGTCGCTCTGAACGCCGCCGCAAGCAGATCAAAGCCGCACAGCGAATCGAGGATGTGATCACCGCGATTGATAGCTAGTGAGCCACTTGACCTTCTTGGCACTATTCACGTTGGTCATGCAGTGGTAATCGATTAATCCTGCAAAAAAACATTCTTTTCAAGCAGCTATTGACAAGCAGCAAACTTGAAGCCACATACAGCATCTAATTTTTAAGATATGGTGGTTTTGTGTTTCTCGCTAGAGATAGGACCAAGTCATTTGGAGTCCATGCCAACTTAATCAGTCAGTAGAATTGACATCATGGTCCGTAGAGACCACATACATACTTTAATGCTTTTTTTCTGCTCGGGTGGTGAAATTGGCAGACACGCCAGATTTAGGTTCTGGTGCCTTAGGGCGTGAGGGTTCAAGTCCCTCCCCGAGTAGTGAAAGACAATGGCCGAACTTATGTTCGGCCATTTTTGTGCCTGCTGCAAAGCGCAATGCCCTGCGCCGGAATTCGCAACTGTTACAATAATAGGCTCAAGTTAGGAGTCTGGAAAGTCGGCTATTGAGGCGCCATCGATAGAAGACCTCAAAAGGATTCCTGCTCTTTGTTCAATCATGACCTGTTCTACCCGTCTTTCGATCGCGGATGGTAAAGCGCGTGTTCGTCAGCTAGTCGAGCCGACTGCACGGAAGTATAAATCTGCGTAGTCGAAATATCCGAATGCCCGAGCATCTCTTGGATCGCGCGCAGATCGGCTCCACCCTCGAGCAAGTGGGTCGCAAAAGAGTGGCGCAGTAAGTGCGGCTTGATCGGTTTTTTTATGCCTGCCTTGAGCGCGTATTGCTTAATCAGCACCCAGACCATTTTACGCGATATCGCTTTACCCTGCTGGCTAAGAAAGAGTTCACTGCCAGTCTTGGCCTTTACGAAGTGAGCTCGCGCGCCTGCTAGATAATCCTGCACAGCGGTGACGGCAGCGCTACCGATCGGAGCAATACGCTCTTTGGAGCCTTTACCGAATACGCGAACGTAACCGTCGTCGAGGTTGATTGCTTGCAGTAAGATGCCGCAGAGCTCGGAGACACGCAGTCCGCTACTATAGAATAGTTCGAGCATCGCACGGTCGCGCAAGCCGTGCGGTGTGCTGGTTACCGGTGCTTCGAGCAGACGCTTTAACTCATTATGCGTGAGCACTTCAGGAAGTTTACGAGAAAGCTTTGGCGTGGATACTAATTCGGTGAAATCGTCCAGCCGGATGCCTTCGCGCACAAGATGGCGAGCCAGCATTCGAATGGCAGAGAGTTTACGCGCTTGGCTGCTGCGTGCGTATTCCGCTTCGCTAAGATGAGCGGTCCATGCACTCACGTCGCTCTCACCTACGGAGGCCCAATCGGCAACGCCTTGTTTCTTTAGATGCTGCGTGTATTGAGCCAGGTCGCGCGTATAGGCCGATATGGTATTACTAGAAAGTCCACGCTCCAACTCCAGCCAAGCGAGAAAGCTTTCGACGGGTTCGACAAATGCTTCGGGAATAGCGGATAGTGGATCGGTTGCCATACTTAGCAATAGAGTGGCGTGGTGTAGCTATGCCTTGCAAGCTTCCCTTCCGCTAGATGCAGTAACTCCAATTATAACATTCCATTTTAGAGATACATCTTTAATCATTCAATGACGTAAACTCATTCGATTAATCCATGACGTCACAAAACGCAGGCGAAAGCACAATCAAACCAACGGATCTTCGTGGCATACTTAAGTATGTCCCCATGTTTCGCGATCACGTATTTGTGATCGCGTTGGATGGTAGCCTCGTCGCGCATGAGAACTTTGAGAATGTCCTGTTAGATATCGCGGTACTGCGTTCGCTGAACATCAAAGTGGTGCTGGTGCATGGCGTGGGGCAACAACTCAACGCCCTTGCAGACCTGCGTAAAATTGCGATCACCAACGCACATGGCGAAGGTAAAACCGATGCGCAAACACTTGAGTTGGCAACCGAAGTTTCGGCCCTGGTGAGCTTGAGTATCATGCAAGGTCTCACCCGCAACGGTCTACGATGCGCATTGTGTAATGGTGTGCGCAGCAAAGAGGTTGGTATCGTCAAAGGCGAAGACCAGCTCTTCAGCGGTCGCGTCGATAAGCTCGACGCCGCACTTTTCAACAGCCTCTTGGAAGCAAACACGATTCCGATCGTAACCCCTATCGCATTCAACCGCGAAGGCACCTCACTGCGGATCAACTCCGATCTACTGGCTGCCGAACTTGCATCACAGCTCGACGCATCGAAGTTGGTCTATTTAACCACACAGGATGGCCTACTAGTTGACGGGCAACCGCTGACTAACCTCCCAGTCGCGGATCTCCGCGCATTGCTGACAGATGAACAGTCTGGGATCTCCAGCCGTTTGCATAGTAAAGCACAGCATGCAGTGCAAGCGATTGGAGCTGGTGTTCCGCGGGCACACATTTTGGATGGCCGCCTGTTTGGTGCCCTACTCAATGAGATTTTTGATAAGGTCGGTATCGGCACAATGGTTTACAGCAATGAATACCAATCCATTCGGCGGGCCATGAAAGTCGACGCGTATTCGATTTATAATATTACTCAAAATGGCGTGCGTTCCGAAACACTACTAGATCGCTCGCAAGTAGAGATCGAAGCGGCAATCGAAGACTTTCTGGTATACGAAATTGATGGCAGTATCGTCGCTTGCATTCACCTGCAGAGCTATGAAGACAGTCGTGTAGTCGAAATTGGCAGCGTGTATGTGCAGCCGTTCTATCAAAATAAAGGCGTCGGTCGGCAGATGATTGAATACGCTGAATTCGATGCCAAGCAACACGGCGCACAGCGTATGATCGCAATGACCACCCAAGCTACGAATTTCTTTACCAAGCTCTGCGGGTTTCAAGAAGGTAGTCCCGAAGATCTGCCTGCTAAACGAAAAACGCACTACCAGGCAAACGGTCGAAACTCTAAAATCCTCTACAAGGATTTATAGATAGAGTGTGCCCCATGGATCTGTACCATACCACTGACATGGACGGCGTTTCGGAGTTAAATCCGGATGCAGCACGGATGGAGCAAATCATTGCGCAGCTGGATATGCCAGACTTTGAAGAGGCAGATCATCCCGACCTCTCACTGGTACATGATAAAAGTGGATGGACACTCACACTCTATCCTCGCGGTATTGTGACTTATGAGAATTTAGAAGATGACGATGATCAACCTCGCTTTATGACGGGTATACTCAGAGCCGAGGCATTGCAGCTCTGGAAGTCATTAGCTCGTGGAGATATTGATCACCTCAAGCGACTCCCTTGGCTGCGAGACGTGGATTGAGTTGCGATAGGATGCAGTCATTTTAAAAAATGTTTCTACGTAGCAGGCTCTATGGGGGATAGCCTTGCCGCACCCTTGGTTATAATTCCAACCAACACAGCGTGACCACATAATCGCCCACAAATTGATAGCGGAACTTCATGCGATGCGTCGCGTCGCGTAATTGTATAGGCAAATTCGAGGCAATTTTGAGCACCGAAAGTTGCTGCGTATTGCTGTGAATTTGCAAGGCTAGGTCTTTAAAGTTGGGCTGAGCTCCCCAGGCAGGAAACTGAGCTTTATAAAATGCTTCTTTTGCGCTGAAAAGTAAGCTGCCAAGTGCTTGATCTTCGCCAACAGTTGCCTCCTCAAGGGGATGCACCACGCGCTCCATTGCCCGTGCGCTAAGCCGAGTTGTTTTCTCAAGGTCGATCCCAAGATGCATCATTTTATCAGCAGAGGCCGCGACAGCGCAGCATAAGCCGCGCGAATGCGTGATCGAACCCATGGTGGCAGATGGCCAAATGGGCAGTCCGTCTAAGTCCGCTGGTAATGCACACGAAGCCTGACCTATATGGGCCAACGCTATGCGCGCGCAACGGCGACCGGAAATGAACTCATTGCGACGCGCAATCGCCGCATTAGCCAAGTGGCTGCCCTCTTCCGCGTATTGAAAGGCCTCAGCTTCACTTGCAACCTGCTGCACTGCGCAGCCGACTTTAACGGGAAGCAACGCCTGCAAGGCGGATTGAAGTTCATTAATTTGAAACATATCAAGCACAGTCTTCGAAGCAAAAGGAACACCACCGAATTCGCAAGCTTTCGGCAAAATCAATTTATGATACTGCGGAACCTTGCCATCAGGTGTGTTCACATTATAATCTAACCATGCGTTTGTATTTTATTATCCTTATAGCCTGTAGCATAATGCTGACCATCTCGATACGGGCAAATGGCAAGACAAGCGCTTGGGAAGTGCTAGAGGGCTGCCGTCTGGTTAGTACTCCGATCAATGATGGCGACAGTTTTAAAGTTCAGCACAAAGATCAGACATTCATCGTTCGGCTGTATTTTGTGGATTGCCCCGAGACATATCACACCTACATGGCTCGGGTACGCGATCAGGCGCGCTATTTTTCGATCGCAGAAGCAGATGTCATGGCTGCGGGCAAAGTTGCCACGGCCTTTACAAAAAAGTTCCTGCGAGGCGAGTTCACCGTCGTCACACGATGGACAGATGCACGCGGCGGCAAAGAGCCCCGTTTTTTTGCATTAGTTCGTAAGAATGATCAGATGCTTAGCTCTGAGTTGATTCGTAATGGCTTTGCCCGTATTTATGGTATGCCGACTAAAGGCAACTGCCCAGACGGTGTCTCGCCACGTACTTATCTTAGCCAACTCAAACAATACGAACGCGCTGCCCAAGCTAGTATGATTGGTATTTGGGGCGATGCGACCCGATCGCTACAATTGGCCGGACTCAATCAACTCGACGCTAACGTTGAAGGCACCAGCACCAGCAAAAAGCCTAAGGTCAATACAACAGCAGCATCAGCGACCACAGGGAGTCGGACCAGCAAGCTCATTCTCAATACCGCCGGCGCTGCGGAACTCGAAACACTGCCAGGCATAGGCCCTGCCCTAGCCAGCGATATTATTGCCGCCCGACCCATTGCCGCAATCGATGAACTGCTCGAAATACCTGGCATCACACTTTCAAAAATCGACGTATTCCGCACTCATGTGTTAACGGATAAGCCACCCCCACCACTCAAAACTGCAGAATACTATTTGGCGGACGCCGAAACCTATCTGGATACAAACGTCACCGTCAAAGTCTCCGCAGTCATCCAATCCAACTTAGCTGCACCAGCTAGCTTTCGGGCAACCATCCTTCAGACTGCAAATCAAGGCGTATCAGGCGGTAGCATCCCAGCTTTTATTCCCGATGAATTCTATGAGGCTTTTGTACAATACTATAAAGAGCCTGGCCGCAGCTTCACCGGCCTACTGTTTCAGCACAACTCCAACATAGTGCTCGTTTATAGCCGCAAGTAAGCCTCACGCCATAAATACATAGGCACTACACCAGTCTCAAAGAATTCAAGCGCGTCTTGCCTGATTCAATCTATAAGATTTACATGTCTCTGGTTTTGAAAAACGAACGAATCGCAAAGCTCTCATGGCTTATTTTAACGCATTCATTATGAGTCTAATTAGACAGCGCGAAGACTCTTGGCGCTGCGCACCCTACTGCCTAACAGAAGCTTCCAACTACGCAGACCCCTAAAAAAAGCTCGGTTAAATATCCCTTGCGCAACGAAACCCCAGATTCGTGGTGGCCGAGTCCGATGCATTGGCAGTGCGCGCGCCTAAGCGGTAACGGTTACAATAGCTCGTATGGCAAAGAAACGAGCCCCCTTTCATTACGCGGCTTTCGCCTGTCGGTGGACCCTGCGGATTCACGCGAGTCGCCACACTCGGAGTGACATGCCATGTCGGGCTAAACCAATCGGCGGTCCACTCCCACACATTGCCGATCATATTGTAAAAGCCCCAGTCCATCTTGCGAAAGGCACGCACCGGTGCAGTCCATTCATAGCCATCTTCCGCCGTGTTGGTCAGCGGGAAATCGCCCTGCCAGACATTGCAGCGGTGTTTGCCATTCGGCTCAAGGTCACTCCCCCATGGGTACATGCTCCCCTCACTGGGACCACGCGCGGCATACTCCCACTCAGCTTCAGTGGGCAGGCGCTTACCCGCCCAGCGCGCATACGCAACGGCATCGTTCCAAGACACGCTGACGACAGGGTGATCCATGCGTTTTTTAATGGTCGAGCCTGGCCCCTCCGGCTTGCGCCAATAAGCACCATCGATCGCATACCACCACTGAAGCCCTGGCACTGTCTTGGTCTCGCGCAGTTTGCGCTGCTTTGATTTAGATAGTTGACCGATAAAAACATAAGCCCAACCGAAGCGCTCGGATTCTGTGAGATAATTGGTGGCCTGTACGAATTGCTCAAACTGCTCATTGCTGACTGCCGTCTGGTCTAACCAGAAAGGATCCAACGTCACTTCACGCACTGGGCCCTCGCCATCCGACTGCGATTCTTCGGGGCCGACGTAACCCATCAGATACTTACCTCCCTCTAATTGTATCATTTCATCGGTCGAGCCTTTTTGCTCGCAGCAACTGCTCGACACGGCATCCGTCAATGCATTTATGGCCGCGGCATTGCTGCGCTGCGGTGTGCAGCATCCCTTTTTAGGCTCCAATGGTTCGAACATGATTTTATTATTTGGTCATTATGGTATTCCTACAAGAAAAAGGATCCAAAAGCAGGATGCGGTTCTTGCCACTGATACAATCAGCCTCAATATAGCTCACATGCAAAGTTCACACGAAAAGATCTTGGCCCCGTCCATTCTCGCAGGCGATCACGCTGACCTTAAAAGTAGTCTAAAAGAAATTGAAGCCGCTGGATTGAGTTGGGTGCATCTCGACATCATGGACGGACACTTTGTGCCAAACCTGACCTTTGGCCCGCAAACGGTGAAGGCCATGCGTTCTGCCTCGAACTTGTTCTTCGATGTCCATCTAATGCTCGATAATCCAGACAAGTTCGTCGATGCGTTTATTGATGCGGGTGCCGATCAAGTTACTATTCATGTGGAACCAGACTACCCGATCACTGACACCTTGAAGCACATTCGAAAGCGCGGCTGCAAATGTGGCGTGGTCTTGAATCCGGACACACCGGTCGAGGCCGCGAAACCCTATCTGGCAGAGTGTGACATCGTTTTATTAATGACTGTGCAACCCGGCTTCGGCGGACAAAGCTTCCGCGAGGACATCCTGCCGAAGATGGAGACCTTGGCTAAATGGCGCGAAGAACTAAGCCTTAATTATCGCCTCGAAGTGGATGGTGGCGTCGATCTCAGTACTGCAGGAAGTTGCACTGCACGTGGGGTAGATACACTAGTGGCGGGCACTGCATTTTTCACCGCCGAAGATCGTAAGGCGTTTCACGCAACGGTCACCGCTTAGGCCTAGGCGTTATAATATAACTCGGGGCGTCGGTCTTTAAGGGCGGTCAAGCGACCACGTGCATTAGTGACTTCGGCCAGATCAATATCGGCAAGATAAACGCCTTCCGACTCACTCGCTTCCAGTAAAATGCGCCCCCACGGATCGACCACCATCGAGTGCCCGAAATAATCGCATTCTCCGATGCTTGAGCCATGTCGTTCGATCCCGCACTGGTTGGTCGCAATAAAGTAGGATTGATTCTCGATCGCGCGGGCTTGAATTAAGCTGCGCCAATGCGCTAGACGCGGGTGCGGGAATGCTGCTGCTAACACTTGCACCACCGCACCGTCGAGCGCGCACTTGCGGAATAGCTCTGGAAACCTCAGATCGTAACATATGCTGCAACCTATTCGCCCAAGCTCTGTGTCTGCGGTCACAATAGCCTCCCCTGGCTGCACATGCTTCTCTTCACCAAACAGTGTGAATAAATGCACCTTTCGATACTGTGCAGAGATCGCTCCAGTTCGTTCAAAAAAATACAAGGTATTGGCCGCTTGTCTCGATTCCGTTTGCTCTAAAAATGAACCACAAATAGCGACATTAAACTCAACCGCGAAAGCTGCGATCTGAGCACGGTGTTCCGCCGCTTGATTAAGTAATTCAAGATTGCGGCTCCAATTAAACCCAGTGGTACACATTTCTGGTAAAAAGACGACTTGTCCTCCCTGAGCTTTTGATTGCGCCACCAATTCACGAATCTTCGTGAGGTTGGTCGAGGGCGCACCTCTACTAACTTCGAATTGTGCAAGTGCAATTTTCATACGAGAGAGCACATTCCGAGATAATCAAGACGCGACAAGCTCAGCCTATCAAAGTTCGATGCGCCCGAATCAACGCATCTTTCAACCTAGCAACTTCAACAGGCTTACTCAGGTAGTCATTCATCCCAGCAGCGAGGCATTTGGCACGATCTTCATTCATAGCAAACGCAGTCACTGCAATGATATACTGCTGAGCATCCTGATCCTCAAATTCCCCACTTCGTATCGATTGTGTGATCTCGATGCCACTTTGCCCGGGGAGTCGCACATCCATTAGAATAACATCAAAAACCCCGCGTTGCATTAGCTCAATTGCTTGAGCGCCATCATGAACAACCTGTGGATGATAGCCAAGTAGTTCTAGCAGTGATTTAATAACCCATCGATTGTCGTCATCGTCTTCGCAGATTAGTAATCTTAACGGGTGTGCTTCTGCAAAATCAGCCTTAATTTGATCTATATAGCCACTATCCATTTCTTTGCGAACTGATGGCGCACAGTTCGTGGTCAATTGCTTCGGGCGTGGCAGTGGTATTGTAAATTGAAAACACGATCCTGCATTTACGGCACTTTCCACCCAAATCTCCCCCTGCATTCGCTCCACTAAACGCTTGCAAATCACAAGCCCCAACCCAGTGCCTCCAAACTTCCGAGTCGTGGATGAGTCGACCTGAGTGAATGCTTTAAATAATTGATCGAACTTATCTTTTGCGATTCCACAGCCACTGTCCTGCACTTCAAAATGAAGTACATTGGAACCGCCGACAGACTTGGCTAGATCCAGGCTTACACTCATCAATACGGAACCCTCATTGGTAAATTTCACCGCGTTACTAGTCAAATTCATCAAAATCTGCCGAATACGATGTGGATCACCAATGTAGATTTCTCCGACCCCTTCGCCTACCTCATAATCAATTTGTAATTTTTTTAATTTAGCATCTGGTAGTGCATACTCTAGGGCCTCACACATAATCTGCTCGAGGTCGAACTCGATCGATTCCAGCTCCATTTTACGTGTCTCAATTTTTGAATAATCAAGGATGTTATTGATTAAATTCAACAACGCTTTACCGCTACGTTTAATGATCGATGCCTGCTCTGATTGCACCTCATCTAAGTCCGTTTGAAACATCAGGTCCGTATAACCAATGATGGCATTCATAGGCGTGCGTATCTCATGGCTCATCATTGCCAAGAACTCTCCTTTAGCGACACTTGCTAAATCGGATTGATCACGAGCCACGCGCAATTCTTCCTCACGTTCTTGCATGAGAATTAAGCCGCCGATACTTGAGGCTAAGACTCTGGCTGCGTTCATCTCTGACTCATTCCATTGATGCCGTTGACTGCAATAATCCATGGCAAAGAACCCATACAATCGACCACTGATCCACATTGGAATTACCAATAAAGACTCGCTCTCTAGTTCTCGGAATACCTTCGAATCAAACTGACCATCAGCCGTCCCTACGACTTGAATGATTTCGCCTTGCATTAACTGCTCATACCACCCCGGGAAAAAGTCTTCGAAGGGAGCGTCTTGTAAGGAACGATGCTCTAGCACACCTTGATATGAATCATTTTTTAGCCATTCAAAACGAGGATTAAAGATATGAAAGGATTCGCTTGCTCGACTGGTAATCTCAAAGACAAAAGATCGTTCAATATTCAGCGCAGTTCCAACCTCGCACATTGCCAACTCTATTGCATTATCAAAATCAACGGTCGTCAGCAACGCATGGTTGGCTCTAGCTGTCGCATTTAGCACCACATCGCGCTGCTTAATCGCAGCCTCGGCTGCTTTCCTCGATGAGATATTATACGCAACCCAGACGACACAATCAGCTTGTTGCTCACCTGTGGTCATTGGAGAGACACGGGCTTCAAACCAATGCTGCCCAACATCCACCGACTCGAGAGAGTACTCCAATGTCTTCACTGAATTTGAATTCAGCGATTCAGAAATTGTAGCGAGGAAAGCGCGACATGCGTTCGCATCAAAAACGGCTGCCAAAGGCTTACCAATGACTCGCTCTGTATTAGTGATCCGATGAGTCGACTTGACTATCGAATTAGATGAAAAGACATCAACGATCATCCCCTGACGCGAAAACACGAAAGCGATATCAGGCAACGCACCGGTGAAGGCGCTTAGGCGTCGCTCGTTCTCCGAAATTTGCGCTTCGCGAAGACGTAATTCTGTCATCACCGCAGCGAGGCAAATGGAAGTAATCGAAACGATTCCTACAAAAATCCAGACATTCGCAGGACTTTGGGAAATGGCGTTGCTTTCAGCGGAAAAAACAGGAATCAGTGCCCATACTGCAAGTAGCGCTAAAATAAACACCCCAGCGGACGCGCCGCGAAGACCGAAGCGAATTGCGGACCATGCCATGATCGGAAAAATAGCCAGCTCCATCGGGTAAAATAATACGTCAGTCGGAGCCCAGTTTTGAAAAGTAACTAAGCCGAAAGCCGACAACACTAGAAGCCACAAGCCCACTTCGATGAACTGTCGCCCTGCGAGCTTGAAGCCGCCTTTATCCGCCCATGTCAAAATGAACGGAGTAATAATGATTGATCCCACGGCTGCTGCCAACCAATTGGTCAAGAACAACGCCTTGAAATCAGCCCAATTTATACCTCCCGTGCTTCGACATTGAAATACAGATTCAATAACAGCCGCAAAGCAGGTGCTTGCTATGATGCCTACGAACAAGATCAATAGTGCATCACGGATACGCTCCATGTTGAAGCGCACGTGCAGAGTCTCCAATATACGCAAGCTTAACGCTGCGGCAGTGACGGTAGCAATTGGCACGCTCAGCAGCATTAGCAAACTCTCCTTTGCAAGGACCCCAGGCAGCAAGGCACCAATAAATACTGCAGGCAGATAGCGTAGTCCACCGAGCCAAACGATACCGAACGCGACCCCAAAAACTGGTGCAATTTGGTTAATATGGCCACTGAACCGTGGATCCGCTACGATGACCGCGATTTGAGCTGCAAAGGCGACACTAAGGACCGAAAGAAAACAACTTAAGATAAATATGTAGTCCCGTTTTTTCATTTACCTATGTATTAATATCATTGGTGATTGCGCAATATTCCTCATCACAATTACAATTGATTAGAAGGCAACACTTCTTGTTTCGTTTAATCACGATATAAAAAATCCAAAGAAAAATCCTATTCGGTTAAAATAAGGCTTGATTCACCTAGCATCCGCCGCATGTTTCTCGACTTTCCAAACTTGAGGACGGCTAGCTCAGTTGGTTAGAGCACCTCGTTTACACCGAGGGGGTCGTGGGTTCGAATCCCTCGCCGTCTACCATTTTTCAAGCTTGAGCCGTAAGGCTCCTATATCATGCGCCACATCATCTCTATTCTCGTTGAAAATAAGTTCGGTGTTCTTGCTCGTATCGCGGGCATGTTCAGCGGTCGCGGCTTCAACATCGAGACTTTAAATGTGGGGCCGATGATTGATAATCGTTTCTCCCGTATCACTGCCACGATTGTTGGCGATGAAGATGCATTGGACCAAGTCATCAAACAGGTCAATAAGTTCATCAATGTGTTGGATGTGACTGAGTTCTCGAGCGGTCAAGCGACTGAACGTGAGTTGGTCATTTTGAAGGTCAATGCTCCTGCAGCGCAACGATCTGAGATCATGCAGGTCTGTGATATTTTCCGTGCCAAGATAATTGATGTCGCTGCTGATTCAGTAAATATTGAGATGACTGGTAATTCCAACAAGGTGCAAGCCTTCCTAAGTCTGATTGAGCCGTATGGCATCGGTGAGATGGCACGCACTGGTAACCTCGCACTGAAACGCGGATAATCCGCCCTCCTCTCCATTTTTTTACAACCCGAAAGCTAACTAGCTTCCACAAACTACGATAAATATGCCTGCTAAAGTCTATACCGACAAGGACGCTGATCTCCGAGTAATTAAAAAGAAGACCCTCGCCATTATTGGCTACGGTTCGCAGGGCCACGCCCATGCGCAAAACTTGAAGGACAGCGGTCTTAATGTAATCATCGGCCTCTACAAGAAGAGCAAGTCCGTCAAGGTCGCGAAAAGCCAAGGTTTCGAAGTGTTCGAAACTGCTGAAGCGGTGCAAAAAGCAGACGTGATCATGATCGCTGTGCCGGACATGAAGCAGGCTGAAGTTTACGAAAACGACATCCTTCCAAACCTGACTAAGGGTAAGACAATCGTATTCACACATGGTCTCGCGATCCACTTCGGCCTGATCAAAGCACCTAAGGGTATCGATGTCATCATGGTGGCTCCTAAGGGCCCAGGTCACGTTGTTCGTAGCCAATACGTCGAAGGTAAAGGCGTACCAGCACTGATCGCGATCAACAAAGGCTCCTCTAAGGATGCCAAAAAGATTGCACTTGCATGGGCGAAGGGCGTAGGCGGCACACGTGCCGGTGTTATCGAAACAACTTTCCAAGAAGAATGCGAAACTGACCTCTTCGGTGAGCAAGCAGTGCTCTGTGGTGGTGCCTCAGCACTCGTCATGGCCGGCTATGAAACTCTGGTTGAAGCAGGTTACCAACCAGAAATGGCTTACTTTGAGTGCTTGCACGAATTGAAGCTGATTGTCGACCTCATGGTTGAGTCCGGCATCTCTGGCATGCGTTTCTCTATCTCCGAAACAGCTGAATGGGGTGACTACATCAGTGGCCCACGCGTCATCAATGCGTCTTCTAAGAAGGCAATGAAGTCGATCCTCAAGGAAATTCAAAACGGCAAGTTCACCAAGAATTGGGTTAACGAATACAAGGCAGGATTGCCGAAGTATAAGCAGTTCGTCAAAGACGGCCAAGCGCACCCAATCGAAAAGACTGGCAAACGACTCCGCGCTCTCATGCCTTGGGTCAAGAAGCGCAATATCGGCGGTTCGCAAGCTTCTTACAACTAAGCTGTCGTTCATTTTTTGTAATTCAAAGCGGTCTTCGGTTTATACCGTCGACCGCTTTTTATTTTGTAATACCATCGCAATATAAGCTTTCGACATTCATTATTGAACCGTCGATATTCATCGTTCGAAGCCCATGGCAACGCCAATACAAATCGCCACTCGCAAAAGCCCACTCGCCCTCAAGCAGACCGAGATGGTACAAGTGTGGCTTCAGGAAGCACTCCCCGACCAGCAATTTCAGGAATTGCGCCTGAGTACTAAAGTCGACGAACGCCTAACTTGGTCACTAGAGAAGCGCGGCGGTATCGGTCTCTTCACTAAGGAACTCGAAGATGCCCTACTCGATGGCCGTGCAAGCATCGCGGTACACAGCGCCAAAGATCTTCCCACTCAATTCCAAGCCGATCTTTGCATCGCCGGTTACATGCCACGTGCCCGTGCCAATGATGTGCTGGTTCACCAAATCGGCAAACCAGCACCGAAGACAATTGCGACCAGTAGTCCGCGTCGCCGCGCACAAGTAGGCATCTTGCAAGAGCAAGCTGAGTGGACCACCATTCGCGGCAACGTCGCCACCCGCATGCGTAAAATCTTAGAGGGCGAGGCCGAAGCCACTCTGCTCGCCGCCGCGGGACTTGATCGTTTAGAGATTTCTGCACACGAAGGCCTTGAATTCGTCGCACTGCCAATCGATCAGGTCGTGCCTGCACCGGGGCAAGCTGCCATTGCTATCCAATGTCGCGCAGCCGATCTGCCACGCTACGAGCACCTATTCTGCGCTACGACTAAGCGCGCCGTGTCCTTAGAGCGAGCGTTCTTACGTCGTCTCGGTGGCGGTTGCCAAACACCCGTAGGTGCGCACTACGTGGATGGCACTTTCTACATTTACCATTCAGAAATCGGCCACACCAAGTTTGAATTTGAACTCGAGTCACTTGATGAGATCGATGCGATTATCGAGCGCATCTTTTCTGACCTTAAATTCGAACAGTAAATTTCTTTCTTCCCTGGAGGGCAACGCTCCGTCGTTGCCACCAATGGTTCGAGACGGCCCGATCCAATGCATGGAAACGACGGAGCGCTTCCCTCCAGAGAATTAGCTTAATCCTAATTGTTCTTTCAGTCGCCCATAGGGCATCCACTTCAATCACCCCTTCGGGGCAAACCGCAGACGGTTCACCATTTCCGCGCTATTCGCGCTCCGTCATAATTCTTAATTTTTACATACTATGTCTTCTCAAACCAAAACAGGAAAAGTGTATCTTATCGGCGCAGGCCCCGGAGATCCAGGTCTAGTCACTGTTCGCGCCCGCGAACTCATCGAAACTGCCGACGTACTCGTGTATGACTATCTCGCCAATCCCAAGCTACTGGATTGGGCACGCCCTGAAGCAGAACGTATTTATGTCGGTAAGCGCTCTGGCTTACATTCGATTCCGCAAGATGAAATTGAAGAAATCTTAGTCGAACGTGCCAACAAGGGCCAGCAAGTCGTTCGCCTCAAGGGTGGCGACCCGTTTGTGTTTGGTCGCGGCGGCGAAGAAATCGCGGAGCTTGAAGCCGACAAAATTCCTTACGAAATAGTTCCTGGGGTCACCGCAGCGCTGGCAGCAGCAGCCTACGCAGGCATCCCCCTCTCCCACCGCTCGTACAGCTCGTCGATCACGTTTCTCACCGGCCATGAGAATCCGGAGAAACAATCGATCAGTATTGATTTCAAGCAACACGGTAAGACCAACGGCACGCTTTGCCTCTACATGGGCCTCGGCCAATTGCCCCGTATACTCAGCGAACTCAAAGCAGGCGGCATGGCTGGTGAGATGCCCGTCGGTGCGATCCAATGGGCAACTCTCAATCATCAACGATCCGTGTATGGCAGCGTCGACTCCATCGTCAGTGACATTGAAGCAGCCGGCATTTCCACTCCCGCCATGATTATCATTGGTGATGTTGTCTCAAAGCGCTCCAAGACCGAGTGGTTCGAAGGCCGCCCGCTCATGGGTAAGAAGATCGTCGTCACTCGCGCCCGCGACCAAGCCGGTCAACTCACCGCATTGCTCGAAAGCAAAGGTGCCGAAGTCATCGAGCTACCATTTATCGAAGTTCAACCAGACATCAATCCGCAGCTAATTACTGAGATACTAGCGGGCATCGCGATTTATGAGTGGATCATCTTCACCAGCGTTAATGGTGTAAAAGCCTTCTTCGACATATTCTATAAAGCATTCGACGACATTCGATGCCTCGGGCCGATGCGCATTGCCGCAGTTGGTGCTGCCACTGCACGCGAGATCGGATCGCACCACCTTAAGGTCGATCTCATTCCAGAGAAAGCCAATGGCGATGCTCTCGTTGATACCTTTATCCAAGACGAAGGCATCGAAAGCATTCAAATGCTCGTCGTCACCGGAAATCAAAATCGCGAATCCCTCGTCCAGCGCCTGGAGACCGAAGGCGGCGCGATCGTGGACACTTTGCCACTCTACAAGACCAGCAAGACAGACCTGAGCGAGCACCCAGCAGCCGAGCGCTTCCGCAAAGAAGGTGCCGACGCCGTGCTGTTCACCAGTTCGTCCACAGTAAAATCGTTCGTCGATCAAGCAGCAGCGCTTACACTCGAGCCAGATGCGAAAAAGCCGGCATTCGGTAGTATCGGCCCCGTCACGACCAACAGCTTAAAAGAGCACGGCCTCTGCGTCGGTTTTGAATCGAAGCACGCCAGTCTTGATTACTTCGTCAACGCGACGACCAAGCATCTGAACAGCTAGATTTTGTCCTAATCCTACTCTTAATCTTACTCCTAATCCTCTGAAGCAGAACCTACTGCTTATACGAAGCGGCAGATTAAGATGAGGAGTCAGAGTAGGATTAAGAACCAAATTTGCCTAGCCCTTCAGGGCGGCGATATACGTATGCCACGGCAAGGTCGCACATTTAATCCGTGCAGCGAACTTACGCACTCCCGCTAAGGCGGCGATTTCGCCATCGACTGACAAATCAGCTTCAAGGTTGAGCTCCGACGACAACAGTTCACCAACCCGCTTAAATGCAGCTTCAGCCTCTACAAGGGTCTTCCCGATGAGCACTTCTGCCATCATCGAGGCCGATGCTTTACAGATCGCACAACACGCTGCCTCGAACTGCACGGCTTCGATGCGGTCCTCCTTCAGCACCAAGAAAATCGTCAGCTTATCGCCGCAGATCGGATTATAGCCCTCTGCGGTATGCGTGTAATCCGCCAACGCACCGTAATGCCGTGGCCGCTTATTGTGATCAAGAATGATGTCCTGATACAGGTCGTGGAGATCGTCTGACATTTTACGCTGCACTCGATGACTTATGTATAATAGCTAGAAGATACGACTAACAGAAGAACTGTTTCATCTTATTCAGCGCAGCAACCAGCCGTTCGACATCTTCGAAATCATTATAGAACGCGAACGATGCACGCGCCGTTGCAGCCACACCAAAGCGCTTCAGCAGTGGTTGCGTGCAATGATGCCCTGCTCGAATTGCAATGCCCCCCGCATCGAGAAAGGTGCCAATGTCGTGCGCATGGATGTCATCGATCAAGAACGAGATCACCGAAGCCTTCTCAGGCGCTGTGCCGATAATCCGCAATCCATCAATCGCAGTGAGTTGCTCGGTCGCCGCTTTCAACAGCGCAAGCTCATGTTGCAATGCCCCCGCACGATCCAATCCGTTCAAATAATCAAAGGCCGCGCCAAGCCCGATGACACCCGCGATATGTGGTGTGCCGGCTTCAAATTTACCTGGGATGCTCTTATACGTGGTGCCATCGAAATCAACCATCTCGATCATATCCCCACCGCTTTGATACGGCGGTAGTTGCTCTAGCCACTCTCGCTTGCCCCACAGCACGCCGATTCCAGTAGGGCCGCAGACCTTGTGCCCAGAGAACACGAAAAAGTCACATCCCAAATCCGCCACGTCCACCGGCATGTGCGGTGTCGACTGTGCGCCGTCAACCAACACTGGCACGTTCAGTGCATGCGCTTGCTCGATCATTGTTTTGACTGGATTGATGGTGCCCAGCGAATTCGATACGTGCACCACCGCGACAAGTTTAGTCTTCTCCGAGAGCAATGCCGCATAAGCCTCCATATCGAGTACGCCATCATCATTTACAGGCACGACCTTTAAGGCGGCCCCGGTTTTCTGAGCCGCGATCTGCCACGGCACAATATTGGCATGATGCTCCATATGCGTGATCAAAATTTCGTCCCCAGCCTGCAACACGGACTCAGTAAAGCCATGCGCGATCAGGTTAATCCCCTGAGTTGTACCGCTGGTAAAGATCACTTCATCCGGATCCACCGCGCCAATAAAGGCCGCCGCTTTGGCGCGGGTCGCCTCGTAGGCATCCGTCGCCTTTTCACTCAAATAGTGGACACCACGATGGATATTTGAATTCTCCGCACGATAGTAGCGGTCGATCGTTTCAATCACCGCAAGTGGCTTCTGCACTGTCGCGGCGCTGTCCAGATAGGTCAAGGGCTTGCCGCGCACTTTGGTCTCGAGGATAGGAAAATCAGTCCGCACACGGCGGTAATCAAATGGCAGTACATCATTCACGCCAGCAAACTCACCTACTTGCGAACAAATCTCAATTGAAATGCAAAGAAATATACAATTCTCGCAATTCAGCCAAATCTATACTGCTGCGCGACTTCGAATTTGAAGTCGCAGTACCTTGCAGCGCTGTTGGTAACGTCGCCCTCTTCGACGGGCCGATACCTTCGTTTAATTGGCCAGTTCAGCTTAATCCTTCGAGCGGGAACATTAATCCAAGTTGGTCAAGTGTTTCGGTTAGGCAAGATTCAATTAAGTTGTAGGTCTGGAGCGATTCTTCGCTAGAAAGCGGTGTGTTTGATGCGAGCTTTAGTTCTGTTTCAATATTGGCCGTAAGCTTTTGCAAGGCAACGGCGCCCATGGTTCCCGCCATTCCTTTGAGGTTGTGCAGGTGCAACTCTGCCGCTTTATTGTTACGTTCCGATAAAGCTTTCTTAATATCCTTCAACTGAATTAAGGAATCAGTCCGGAAGATTTCCAGTAGCGTAATATATAAATCTCGTCCGCCACCTAATGCTACGATCGCTTGCGCAGTATCAATTACAGCAGTTGCGCTACTGGTCGGATGCTTGATTGCTGAGTCACCAACATTTAGCTGACAGGTTGTTATGTGGCGCTCAATCGTTGCCAGCAACTGCTCGAGCTCTATGGGCTTACTAATATGGTCGACCATGCCCACCCCAATGCAGGCCTCGTGGTCTGTTGACATGGCATTCGCAGTTAGCGCGATAATAGGAACTGAATGCATTCTAGTATGTTGGCGGATTTGACGGGTTGCCTCTAGGCCGTCCATGCCTGGCATCTGCATGTCCATTAGAATGGCATCAAACGGTATACTCGCTGCCAGCGCACGCATCTTACCCTCTATTCCATTGGAGGCAATCGTCACCCTGGCTCCGCTTCTCTGCAAAAGCTCTCTGACAACTTGCTGATTCAGCAAGTTGTCTTCTACCACCAACAAGTTTAAACCCAGCAGACGCTGGGTGTTCTGTAGCTCGCTTTTGCGTGTACTGCTATTGGAAGGTAAGGATGTGACTTTCGATATCGCGTCCGCGAGCATGCCAGCTGTGATGGGCTTGACTAAGTGAGCGATGTAGGCGCCGTTGCCTTCTATTTGATTCGCTACCAGCTTTTGCCGAGCGGAGACCATGATCACCGCTGGTGCGCCTTGTTGAGTTACGAACAGACTGCGAATGCGCCGAGCGGTCTCTAGGCCATCTAGGCCCGGCAGGGTATCGTCGATCAGTATCAACTGGTAGGCGATTGAATCCGCCTGCTGAAGCATCTGCAGAGCCTGCTTGCCACTACTGGCGCTGCAACATTCCAAGCCAATCGACCAGACTAATTTTTGTAGTGTTTCCCTAGCCATAGGGTGGTCATCCACAACCAACACTCGCATCGGTGGCATTGGCGTCATCCGCTTAGTTGTGGGGGCACACTGCATATGCAGTGTGAAGAAAAAACGACTACCCTTGCCCAATTGGCTCTCCACTTGTAAAGTACTCCCCATGAGTTCGACCAACTCTTTGCAAATGGCCAATCCTAAGCCGCTACCGCCAAAGCGTCGGGACGTCGATGACTCAGCCTGCTTGAAGTTGAGAAAAATGTGTTCCAATTGGTCAGAGGACAATCCTATGCCAGTATCCGTTACAGAAAACTCGATATCGACCGATTGCTCATGCTGGCGAATGACCCTAGTGCTCAGCACCACTTCACCCTGCTGTGTAAACTTGATGGCATTGCCAGCAAGATTGAGCAGCACCTGACGTAGGCGCATCGAATCACCAATCAAATCAGTGGGCATACTCAGATCGAAATCGTAAATAATTTCGATTTCATCTTCCTCTAGATAAGCTGACAAGAGGTCGCTAAGATCAGTCATGACTGTATCGAGCACAAAGATTTCGGATTCCAGAGTCATCTCACCAGCCTCAACTTTGGAGACATCCAAAATGTTGTTAATCAGGGTCAGCAGCGATTCGCTGGCGTTTTTCATTTTGCGGGTGTAGTTCTGCTGCTGCGTAGTCATCTCAGTATGCTGCAGTAGTTTAAGTAAACCTAAAATCCCGTTCATAGGCGTGCGGATCTCATGACTCATATTGGCAAGAAATTCACTCTTGGCCAGACTGGCAGCCTCAGCACTGAGCTGTGCTTCATCTCGTTTGAGCTTAGTGGCATCGAGTGAGATCATCATCGCATTAAAAGTCCTCGATAGATCTCCGACTTCGTCAGTGCGGCTTTGAACTTCAATCTGGGTACTGAAGTCGCCGTCGCAAGCATTGCTCGCAATCCTCGCAAGTTGCTTGAGAGGGTTCGCGATGTTTCTGGTAATT
>JAFMHF010000031.1:0-18999 GCA_017854655.1 Puniceicoccaceae bacterium
GCCACTGCAAGGGGTCACCGCGCAGGCCATCCTGCCACAGCAATACCGCGAATCACTGCGTACCATGGTCTACCAACGTGTGAGTACCGACGGTCAAACCACGCTGCTGGTCCGCTCCGAAGCAGTGCTGCTGGCACTGATTGATACGGGAAGTGCGTGGCGTTATCTCGCACAGATTGCTCGCCTGTTACCTCTTAGCCTTCGTGACTGGGGCTATGACCGAATTGCCGACAACCGAAAGATCTTTTTCAAAGCCGCTGCCTGCAAATTGCCCAGTCGAGCAGAACACGCACGTATTTTGCCGTAGTGGCTAAGATACTGAACTTGGACCATCTGGACTCGAGGCACGTTATAAAAACTGGCATGCGCAGCAATCTATTCGAGCTAAATGTCGGCATCTCGGCGCCCACATAGGTTCTCAATTTCTAAATCAGCCGCTGTGGTTGCCTGCGCGTTGCAACAGGAGTGCGGGCGACTCGCCCGCGTTGTTGGTTAACGTGGGCGAGTCGCCCACACTCCTTTAATTGTCTATTGTAGCGACGCGGTTGATTTCAAAAAAATCTAATGATCTAATACTATTGGGACGAGCGGTCAGAGTGTTGCGGTGGCGGTGGGTAAAACTAACACAGGCCCTTCGGATAACCGAAGAGCCTGTTAAAAAATACGATAATGCGATCTAACTGCCTAGTGAGGTAGGAAGATAAAGACACAAGCCATCACTACTGTTGGGAACAGTGCGCCGAGCATCAACTTAAGTGGTGAGACACCACCATCGAAATATTTGCTCAGGATGCTCTGACCAGCAGGATTCGGCGCATTGGCGATCACCGTTAAACCTCCACCAGTTACCGCACCGGCAACCACTGCGTATTGCAGTGCCACGGCACGTGCGAGGTCCGCAGGGTTCGCCGCTAAACTCTGATCAAAGGCAGGCACTTGCGAGGCGAGGAAAGTAATCGCGGCATTATCATTAAATGCAGTCAACACAGTCGCACCGATGAAGAGCGGCACTTCACCGAGCGCTGAGAGCACGGGGGCGATCCACCACCCTTGTAGTCCGCCGTGCGTAACGAGCCCCGCAAGAAAGAAACCAACCAACAACGGCCCCTTCAGCGCGATCGCGTATTGATGATGATCGGTCGCAATCGTAAATGCGATGAAGACAAGGAAGCCACCGATGAAGAAAGCTGGATGGTGCAATGTGAACACCGTCCAAGCCAAAAAGAATAGATGCACACCAATAATCCATAGCGGTGCAGGCTCTTCTTCATTTGCAGTCGCTTCAGCCGCAACCGCGTCTGCTTTGCCCTTTAAAGCCACAAAGTCCTTGCGAAAGACCAAGAAATAAACACCAGTCGCGATCAAAATACCGAGCACCGCACGAATGCCGAAATGGGAGAGCATGAACGGAGTATCCCAGCCCCACTTCGATGCAACCATCAGCACAGGAGGCGCCGCAAAGTGCGTCAACGTGCCACCGACAGAAATATTCACAAACAACAAACCCATGGTGGCATACTTAAACGTAGGCGTAGGATTGTAGCAGTAGAACTGATGCCCAAGCAGTAGTGCAGCAATCGTCATTGCGGCAGGCTCAGTAATGAAAGAGCCGAGTAAAGGTGCGATAATCAGGATCGAAAGCCACCATGCTGCGGGTGTGCGATTACCGATTTTAGCCACCGAACTCAACGCGCGCTCGGCAAAAGCCACGACTGGGCGCGATGCCGCGATCGCCATGATTACGACGACGAAAATCGGCTCGGTGTAGTTCCGTGTATCGATGTAGTGCGTGGTATGATCCCAACCATATTTATAAGTAATAAACAATAACAGCGGAATCAGCCAGATACCAAAAATTGCTTCGATCTCGCCTAGAAAATGAAATAAGGTCGCTTTAAAACTCACTGGGTCCTTACCGTCCACAAAGACACGTTTATCAGCCTTCACCTTAGCATCGTTCTCATGCTCGTATTTATGCGCAAGCTTCATGAAATGCACTGACGCGAAGGTATGCATGATCGCCCCCAAGAACAGTAAGGTCGCAATTAAGTTGATCGGATCTGCGGTTGCGCGGAGTTTTAATATCTGCAGCACACTGAGCTCATCCTCAGAAATGTTGAGTTCATCGGCGTGCGCGTGTTCTAGTGTAGTGTAATCCTCTAACGCCATGGGAAACGAAATATCTGAGACACCATGACCATGTTCATTGCCACTGATCGGACTACCAGCCGAGGCGTGCAGGCTAGACGTCATAATGAAACTGGCGAGAAAGAGTAGGATGAATCGTATCGGGTAGATGATCATAAGCTAGAAGGTCTAAGGATTTATGTATTACTTAAAAGAAAAAACGCGACCAGCGCTGCGGATTTTCATCGGCTACAGCAGTCGATCGCGCGCCGATTCAAAAGATTATAATTAAGTCTGTTTAGGACTATTCCGCACGGCTAGGCGTGGTGGTAATTAGAGCCGGCGTTGATCGACACGGCACGGTAGAGCTGCTCGCACAAAAGCATGCGGGCGATCTCGTGCGTGAAAGTGAGTGGCGACAGGGCAAACAGTACGTCCGCCCGCGCTTTGACTGCGGGGCTCAAGCCGTAAGCGCCACCGATGATAAAGATGGCGGGCTGACCTTGCAGATCAAACAGCTCCTTGGCGAGGCCTGTGGAAGTGCGTGTTTTGCCCTCTTCGGCCATCGCGTAGACGCGGGCATCTTTTCGTTTAGCCAACGCTTCGAGGATCCGCTCGCCCTCGCTTTCGACATCGCCGTCCTTGAGTTCGAGCAACTCGAAGTTGCCAGAACGTTTGAGCCGCTTGGAGAAATCGTCGCAGAGCGCAGTCAGCGGCTTATTCTTCATACGGCCTATAGCAATGATGGTGTAGCGATACATATTAGTGGTAATGATGAGGGAGCAAAAAACTGATATCCAGCGGTGTCTACTTAAGTTAATTGAGGATTTCTAGATCCACCACGACGGGGCGATGGTCACTAACGTAGCAACGTAGGATCTCACAGCGCATAACTCTGTAGCTTGGTGGCACGAGAATAAAATCCAAACCATGGATCGGCAGAAGTGACGGGAAGGTGCGACCGTTTTTCGGGTAGACCTGGTAGGCACATTGATCCTCTAAGTATTTAAACAGGTGCGCAACGGCGTCATTAGGCTTACCAGAGCGGCTATTAAAATCACCACACACGACTGGCGACAAATAGCCCTCATCCCCCTTTTTGGCATGGCGTTCTTCTAAGAATACGATGAGCCGCTCGATTTGCTCAATCCGGCGCAGTCGCGATTTATAGTCCAGGTGCAGATTGACAATTGGCAGGTGCCCATTTGGCAAAGTTAGCTCGGTATAGAGAAAGCCCTTCTCACCAATCTCTGCGGTGCCGAACGCTTGATGATCCGCATGCTCGATCGGAAACCGCGACAGCAAGCCATTACCATATGCGAGCGGCAGCCGCCCACCGCGCCGGTTATGCACACCGAGATGACTATGCGCGTAGCAAGCCTCTGCCTTTAGAAAATCGAGTAAATGAATCCGCTGATTCCAATGCGAGTCCTCATCGACCTCCTGCAGCGCCACGACATCCGCCGCTTCGCGCTTAAGCAAGCGAGCGACGCGCAAGAGATTTCGCTCAATCCCGCGTGCTCCATGAAACCCCTGATAGGTCGAAAGCCCGCGCCCATGTGCGATATTGAGCGTAAGCAGGCGAAGTCGACGTTCAGACATGAGCAATAAGGCAATGCCTACGCACCGTGCTGGATAGAACGAGCGTATTTGGCGACGGCTTTGAATAATGAATCTGCAAATGCTGCAACCGAAACCAACACGAGTTGTAACTCGACATCGCTGAAGACCACTGCTTCGCCCTCGCGGAAGACTTTACGTAGATCCACTAGTTTTCCCTGTGCCTGCCCATCTACAACTCCCGCATTCTGATTCTCAACCGTCTTTAACTCAACCACCAGTTCACCCTGTTCGTCAACCTGCGCAGCTTTGACAATACCGCCCTGCTGCATTAAAATTTGCATCACGAAACCGAGCGAGATGATGCTATCCTCCAACTCGCACATGATGCCGTAGTCCTTCTCGAGGCGGTTAAACTTCTCGTCGAGTTGAGCAGGGATAAAGGTTTGCTGAGCTGCTTGAGCATTTTTCTGCGCGTCAGGTGTCACATCTTTATTGGCGCTGGTGGCCTTGACCAGTGCGAGGAAAAAGTGGGCGTTATTCATCGCCGTTACGATCAGATTCAAGGAATCACCAATCACTTGGCGCACCAGCAGGTCACGCGCATAGGCCTGCATTTGCTCGAAATTTTGATGGCGCGGAGCGGCTGGCATAATGCGGGGCGTATTCACACGCTGATTATAACGGTCTTCTTGCACCGCCTCACGTGAAGCCAGATTGAAAGCCAGCATATCGAAATGGCGCTGTAACCCAGACATGAACTGTTGCGCGATTTGCTGTAAGTTAACTTGCTGCGGTTGCCCGCCATTAGAATTGGATTCAGCTGTCATAAAAATTCTCTTTATAATTTAATCTGGGAGCTCAGCACTCCAATCAACAAATTCTAGCACTCGGGACAACCTCGTATTTATTTTATCCACAAAATGATTTGAAGCAAATCATCTAAAGGCTCGTCTAAGCACATACATTTGTTAGAGTAATATTCATGTGGGAATCGTTCAACGATCAGCTACTTGAGCCCCTAACCTCTTGGCTAGGCGGCGCTTTCGTATTCTTCTTCACCAATGCGACGGCCGTGCTTGGTTTCATCCTTGCGCTACTCATCATCCGCCGCGTCTTGATCGAGAAGCGCAACCCTAGCAACTTTTTCGCTTGGTTCTTCATTGTCGTTTTTTTTCCGCTAGTCGGTGTGCCTCTGTATTTTATGTTTGGTGGCCGGAAGAGTCGGAAAAAATCACGCATAAAACGTAAAATCGCTGATGCCGCTCGCTCGCTCAGCGCAAGAGTTGACAGCAACCAGCCATGCAGCCACGACATCCTCGCTGACCCAGACGGTAACTCCACAACCACAGGTAATCACTTCGAACTACTGCCCGACGGTGAGAGTGCCTTTCATCGAATCTGCCAAGAAATCGAGAGCGCCGAGCACACCATTCACATAGCCACTTACATTCTGAGTCGCGATGCCACTGGTAAAGAAATTGTCGCACTTCTAGCCAAGCGCGCCGCCGAAGGGGTGACGGTGCGCCTCCTACTCGACTCGCTCGGCAGCTGGAATCAAACTCGCGCCGCACGTCACAAGCTACGCAAGGCCGGCGCACACGTTGCAATGTTTATGCCCGTGCTGCCAATTCAAACCCATATCTCCTCTAATTTACGCAACCACCGAAAGATCGCCATCTTCGACAACTACCGCGCCATTACAGGTGGTCAAAACCTCGATATACGCTTCCTCGGCAGTATACCAATGGCTGAACGCTTCGCCGATTTCAGCGTCATTACCCAAGGCCCGGCAGTCGCGCACCTAACTCGCACTTTCCTGGCGGACTGGGCTTTTGCTGCCAAGGAGTCGCCCGCAAAATATGGCGAACTGCTGCGCCATACTCCAGAGGAAGCTGGCGATAGCACGATCGAAGTCATCGCCAGTGGTCCCGATATTGCGAGCGACCCTCTGTGGGAGCAAATAATACGGATTATCCAAGAGTTTAAACAGAGCCTGACGATCATCACGCCCTATTTCATCCCCGACGAAGTGCTGTTTCAATCCCTCATCGTCAAAGCACATACGGGCCGCAAAATACGCCTCGTGCTGCCCCTGCGCTCAAATCACTCGATTGCTGACATCGCTCGCTATCACTATCTACGCCAGTTGCACGAGGCGGGCGTGGACATCTGCTTCTACACCCCGCGCATGCTGCATGGCAAACTCATCCTCGCTGATGGTAAAGTCGCGTTGGTCGGCTCCGCTAATATCGATATGCGCTCACTATTTGTAAATTTCGAGATCGCGCTGCTGCACTACAGCGCCTCAGACATCGCTCAACTTGACCAATGGGCACAAAACATTATCGCCGACAGTATTTCCTATCAACAAGCCACAGCGAATAAACAACTAATGCCCGCCAAGCTTACCGAAAATCTAGTGCACTTATTCGTGCCCTTACTTTGAAGCCACTGGCAGTGGTTTCGCCTTGCTCGAAAGCAGAAGGCGACATATCGAAATAGCCTGCGATGCTTTCCTTACTCACTCAGCGACTACTGACCGGATGTCTTATCCTACTAGCGCTCGGCCTTTTGGTTGGTTGCGCGAAGCAGCAGAGTAATGTCGAACGAGGCAACACGAATCAAGAGCTCTACATTGGCATTGGTACAGAACCATCTGGGCTCGACCCGCAACTCACCACTGGGCTGACCGAATACTCCGTCATGACCGCTCTCCTAGAGGGCCTCACTACACTGGACGCAGAGACGATGCAAGTGCGACCAGGCGTCGCTCAGTACTGGGACATTTCGGAGGACGGTCTGACCTATACTTTTTATTTTGACCCCAACGCACGTTGGTCGAATGGCGATTCGGTCACTGCAGCAGATTTCCTCTTTTCCTTTGAGCGCATCTTAACACCATTACTCGGTGCACCGTATGCCTACATGCTGTACCCCATGCGTGGCGCCGAAGCGTTCAATCGCGGCGAGCTGACAGACTTCAGTCAAGTCGGCGCACGCGCAGTTGATGCCGCCACACTCATCCTAGAGCTCGAATCACCAACGCCCTACTTTTTAAGCTTACTCGCGCACAATACTTGGTGGCCCGTCCACCCTCCAAGCATTCTTAAGCACGGCGCAATGACCGATCGGATTTCAAAATGGACCAAGGCGGGGAACTATGTGGGCAATGGCCCTTTTACTTTAAAGCGCTGGCGCCTCAACAGCGAAATCCACGCTGTCAAAAACCCTTATTATCGAGACATTGAGAATGTGCATCTTAACGGTCTGCACTTTTTACCCATCGAGCCGCAGGCAGAAGAGCGTTCCTTTCGCGCAGGCCATCTCCACGTGACTAGTACCGTGCCGATTCACCGCATCGATTGGTATCGTGCCAACCAACCTGAGCGCATGCGCTTCGATACTTCGCTCGGAGTCTACTATTACATGCTTAATACCTCGCACGGGGCATTCAAAGATCCGCGCGTACGCAAAGCACTGGCTTACTCTATCAACCGCGAAGAGATCACCAAGCACGTGCTCAAAGCTGGCCAGCAACCAGCCTATCATTTCACACCGCCGAACGCCGGCGGCTACAATGCCGAAGCGCGCCTTCCTCACGACCCTGAGCTCGCGCGCCAACTCCTCGCTGAAGCTGGTTTCCCTGAAGGTAAAGACTTTCCCACCTTTGAGCTGCTCTACAACACCAGCGAATCTCATCGCACAATTGCCGTCGCCATTCAACAAATGTGGAAAACCGAACTCGGCATCGACATTGAACTCCACAATCAAGAGTGGAAAGCCTACCTCTCCACCCGCGAAAGCGGCGAGTTCGACATCCTCCGTGCAGCATGGTTTGGCGACTATGATGACCCCAACACTTTCCTCAGCCTCGGCCAGACCGACAACGGCAACAACCACTCGCAATGGAGCAACGCCGCATACGATCAGCTCATCCTAGATGCCGCCATTGAGCAAAACCCCTCAGCACGCATGGCGCTCTTTCAGCAAGCGGAGGCCATTCTCTTGGATGAAATGCCCTTTATCCCAATCTACTTTTATGTCACCAGCCGATTAATTGACCCCGCCGTTCAAGGCTGGTATCCGAGCATTCTAGACAACCACCCTTACCAAGCAATTTCACTAGAAGATTAAGTCAGCCCTCAGCCCTCAAGTCTCAGCCCTCAAGTCTCAGCCCTCAAGTCTCAGCCCTCAAGTCTCCCATCGTGCTCTCCCTCATTGCCAGACGCCTGCTCCAATCCATCCCGACTCTCTGGGTGGTGGCGACGGCGACTTTTCTATTGCTGCGACTCGCGCCCGGCGGTCCTTTCGACGATGAGAAACCAATCCCACCGGAAATCAAAGCGCAAATCGAAGCGCACTACGGCCTAGACCTTCCACTCTACCAGCAATACTTTCAGTTCTTCGGCAACCTCCTCAAGGGTGACCTCGGCCCCTCCTACAAATATCCCGGTTGGGATGTGCAAGAGATCATCATTCAAGCCTTTCCTGTCTCATTGGAGCTTGGATGTTGGGCGCTACTCATCTCGCTCGCTCTTGGCATACCAATTGGCACACTCGCCGCGCTAAAACACAATAAGCCTGCCGAAACGAACCTAATGGCGGTTGCTATGATTGGCATTTGCCTGCCCTCGTTCGTGATTGGCCCGATCTTATTGATGACCTTCAGTCTACAACTCGGGTGGTTCAACCCGCTCGGCTGGAGTTATGCCGGCGACCGCGTACTTCCGGCAATCACGCTCGGATTGCTGTACGCCGCGTACATTGCCCGCCTGGCGCGCAGCGGCATGCTGGATGTCATGCGCAATGACTATATTCGCACCGCTCGGGCTAAAGGCTTAAAGGAACGGACCGTTGTCATGCGCCACGCATTACGCACCGCCCTGTATCCAGTGGTTGCCTACATGGGACCGGCAGCAGCCGGATTGATCAGCGGCTCGTTTGTGGTCGAAACGATCTTCTTCATCCCTGGTATGGGACCATTTTTCGTCAACGCGGCACTGAACAGAGACTACACCATGGTCATGGGCACCGTGCTCTTTTACGCCACACTGATTATACTTTTCAACCTACTCGTCGACATCGTCCAGATGTGGATGAATCCACGGACTCGTAATGATTAAGCAACAACGAGAAAAAGCTGCCAACTCGGTCGCATCCAAATCACTTGGCGGGGACGCATGGGATCGACTCAAACGCAACCGTATGGCACAAATCGGCGGCACAATTTTCGTCTGCATTACACTGCTTTGCTTAATTGGCCCCTCGCTCAGCAGCTATAGCTTCGATCAACAAGACCTCGCATACGGTGCACAAAGCCCGTCGACCGAACATTGGCTTGGAACCGACGATCTTGGCCGCGACTTATTTCTGCGCATTCTGACTGGCGGCCGCATTTCAATAGGCGTCGGCTTTGCTGCGACTCTGATCGCTTTAATCATCGGGGTTAGCTATGGCGCACTGGCAGGCTACATCGGCGGTAAAACAGAAGCAGCAATGATGCGCTTTGTGGATGCGGTTTACGCGCTACCATTCACCATGATCGTCATCATCCTTACGGTGACTTTCGACAAGAAAAGTATCTTTCTAATCTTCATGGCCATCGGAGCAGTCGAATGGTTGACGATGGCGCGGATCGTTCGCGGCCAAACACGAGCTTTACGAAAACAGACTTATGTAGATGCCGCACTCGTGATCGGCTCAAGCCACAGCCGCATTCTCTTTAAACACATTCTGCCAAATCTAATCGGGCCAGTGATCGTTTATACGACGCTCACGATCCCAGCCGTCATATTACTTGAATCGATACTCAGCTTTCTCGGACTCGGCGTGCAACCACCCGCGAGCTCTTGGGGGATTTTAATTAACGACGGGGCCCAGAAACTCGACATCTACCCATGGATGCTGATTTTCCCTGCCCTCTTTTTCTCGCTCACTATTTTTGCGCTCAACTTCATCGGCGACGGCGTCCGCGATGCGCTGGATCCCAAAGAGTCAAAGTAAGTGGTTAAGCCAATGAGTGCTCTCCGACCTTGCCCGCATCTACCGACGCCCGAGGCGAAGATGTCGTACCGCTGCTTAACCGCCCTCAAGGGCGCTGACCGTGAACGCTTTTATCTCACCGCGCTCAAATACGGGCACTTCCTTTGGCAGCAAGGACATGCCGGACGTAGCATTTTGGCCATCACACGCGCGCTTTATGCAGATGTTCCACCAGGCGCTGCGACCCTCAATCAATGGCCACTGCCTTATGCCGCGCTAGGGTGGATCATCGCAAACCATCCTGACGATCATTTCCCTGGCAACCCACGTGTTAGCTTTGAGCACCAAGCCACTCGGCTACGTGGCGATCGACAAGCTCTGCGCCGCGCCCGCGCATGGGCAGTCTGGGCACTCATCCGCAAAGCCAAGCCCACCTTAGCTGGCGATCCCAAACTAGGCATCGAAGAACCCACACTCAGTATCATCGAAGCACAACTCCGCGCCATTGGTCATCCTGGCGAAGTCGCCAACTGGCAGGCCGCACTTGAGCATACCTAAATAAGTCAGACCGAACTCTAGCCGAGGTAAGGCGTATACTCAGGGACAAACCGTTGTATCGTGCGTTTAATCTCAGTCGGATCACTCACCGACGATGCCGAACCAAGCGCAGTAGTAATCGACTCAATCGAATCTGCAGGTGCCCCCTCGGCCACAAACCGCATGACTCGCGGATGGTTAGTCGGCTGCAGTGCCTCACTGAGATGCTGCACCTCCTCATATAATTTCTCGCCTGGCTTCAGGCCAATAAACTTGATCTCAATATCTTCGCCTACGATATATCCACTCAGCGCAATCATCTGACGAGCCACGTCCACGATCTTCATCGATTTGCCCATATCTAGGACGAAAATCTCTCCACCGTTCCCCTGAGTCGCACTCTGCAATACCAACCCGACCGCCTCATGCACCGTCATAAAGAAGCGAGTCACCTCCGGGTCGGTCACCGTCACTGGCCCACCTGCCGCAATTTGACGCTTAAAGATCGGTATGACGCTACCCGACGAGCCCAGTACATTGCCAAACCGGACGGCCATAAATTTCGTCGTGTTTCCCTCCACCCCTTGTTGCTCCAATAAAGACAACTCGGCCAGTCGTTTACTCACCCCCATCACACTGGTTGGATTGATCGCCTTATCCGTGGAGATCAGAATAAATCGCTCCACCCCAGACGCACTCGCAAGACGAGCCAAGCCAGCAGTCGTCACAAAATTATTCTTCAACGCTTCAGCAGGTTGCGCTTCCATTAGATTAACATGCTTATGAGCCGCCGCATGAAAAATAACTTCCGGCTGAAAACGCTTAAATACTTTTTCAACCTCATCTACCTCATGCACATCTAATATCAAAGTTTGCGACAGTCGCGCAGGATCGTGCTGCTCGAGGACTTCCTGCTGCAAATCAAAAATAGCGAGCTCAGCCTGATCAATACAAAGTACCGATGCGGGCACATAATCCAACACTTGGGCCACTAGCTCGCGACCAATACTACCTCCAGCCCCGGTCACCAGCACACGTTTACCCGCGAGCATTGCGCGAATCTGATCCGAGTTCAGGTCGATCGTATCGCGCCCGAGTAAATCTTCCAACTCAACCGGACGTAGCTGCGTCATCTGCGCACGCCCAGTTACCAAGTCTGTCAACGCCGGCACTGTATCCACTCCAAGCCCAGCGTCGCCCGCCATCTTAGCTACGGCACGCACACGCCCCACGGATGCCGAAGGAAATGCGATGATCACCTTACCTGCAGCGTAGCGCTTCGCCACTTGAACCAGACCATCGACTGCATCAGCGACTAATACGCCATGCACATAGCGACCGACCTTCTTCACATCATCATCGAGGAAGGCCACGGGGCGCATGCCGAGACGTGACTTATGCTTGAGCTCCGAGCAAAGCCCTGCGCCGACCTCACCTGCGCCAATAATCAAGACGTTCTCCATCTCATCCCAGCTGAGCCAATCTTCAAAACCACTACTTGCCTTGACGCGTAATGCTAAGCGAAACCCTGCCAACATAAAAAAACTCAATAAAAAGTCGGTTAGAATCACCGCCCGTGGCGGCACGCCAACTCCATCATACACATACCACATCGAGGCTAAAATACAGCTCGTCACCAATAAGCCTAGTGACAAGCGTACCGCATCCGGCAATCGGAAATAAGCGAGTACACAATCCGCCTGGCCCGAGGCCACGAGTAGCATCAGCTTCAACGCCACGACCCACCAAATGGTATGAATTAAATCTAGAACATGAGACGCTGGCACGTTGAAATCGAAGCGTAACTGATAAGCCACGAAGTAACTCAGCCCACAAAGGAGTGCATACAACAGCACCAACCCTAGGGTCCGAATATTGCAGTAACGGGATAAGATGCTAACAGCCATAGTGAATACTTTTGGTTATGGCTGTCGTTGCGCAAAACACGAGCGCACAATCTCGATAACCTTCGAACGATCCTCCGCGCCCATCGCCGAACCACTCGGCAAACACAATCCATTGGCAAACAGACCTTCCGCGCAATCCCCACCAATCGACGCACAATCCTGAAACACTGGCTGCATGTGCAGCGGCTTCCATAGCGGTCGAGCCTCTACATCCGCATCTGCAAGCGCCTCAATGATCTGATCTCGCGAACTCCCACCAGCCACTGGCTCGACAGTGAGGCAAGTCAGCCAGTAATTCGCCGCATCCGGATCGACGATGGGCATAAATGCCACACCAGGCAACTCGCCCAAGGCATCACGATAGGCTTCAAAATGGGCACGCTTCACAGCAATGCGTCGTTCAAGGTCATCCAACTGACTTAGACCGAGGCCTGCCAAGACGTTGCTCATCCGATAATTATAACCGACCTCGCGATGCTCATAATGTGCCACTGGCTCTTTCGCTTGAGTCGATAGAAAAAGCGCCCGCTCAATCCACGAGGCCTTATCCGCGAGCAACATACCACCGCCCGAAGTCGTGATAATTTTATTACCATTAAAAGAGAAAAAAGAAAACGCACCCATGCTGCCTGCCGCACGTCCTTTATAAGTCGCGCCCAATGCCTCAGCTGCATCTTCCACCACAGGAATATTATAGCGCTCACACACCGCCAAGATCGGGTCCATATCCGCACACTGACCATACAGATGCACCACGATTACCGCCTTCGGCAGCTCCCCTGAAGCGGCACGCTCGCCGAGCTCCAGTTCGAGTAGAATTGGATCCATATTCCACGTGCTCGGCTCGCTATCCACAAATATTGGATCAGCACCACAGTAACAGATCGGATTGGCACTCGCAGCAAACGTCAGCGTCGGGCAGATCACTGTATCGCCCGGTTGTACATTCAGCATTTGCAGCGCAAGATGCAGCGCAGCAGTGCCAGAATTGAGTGCCACCGCATGCTTACGGTCGGCACGCTTCGCCAGCGCCGCCTCAAAAGCCTCTAAATGCGGGCCCACTGGAGCCACCCAATTCGAGGTCAATACAGCATCAACCGCAGCATGGTCTTGCTGGCTGATATCTGGAGGCGAAAGATAAATACGGGGCATGGTGCAAGTATGTTTTCCTCATCGAGGGGGTATTTCGATCTTTTTCACTCCGTTTCATGAAAAAACCGTTTGTTCACGATGGTCGGCTCAGAGTTTGATGCAAAAATGACACATGAATTTCGAATCATCCACTATTTGAACGCCAACAGCTCTTCGGCATGCGCGCGGGCCGAATCAGAATGACGATCCCCAAGCATTCGAGAAAGTTCACTCAAGCGCGACTCACGACTCTGATGTATCGGACCGATCGATACAGTGGTCGAATCATCATCCTGCGATTTTGTGACGACAAAATGATTTTGCGCGAGTGATGCCACTTGCGGCAAGTGCGTCACACACAGCACCTGATGTCGCTCTGCAAGTCGCGCTAGCTCTGCTCCGACCGCGCGACCGACTTCACCGCCGACATTGGCATCCACTTCGTCGAAGACCAGTAGCGGCGTGGCATCTGCCTCGGCCAGCACCGTCTTCAGTGCCAGCATGACACGAGCGGTCTCACCACTGGATGCGATTTTATTAAGCGGCAATAGATCCTGTCCCGCATTGGGCGCAAACTGAAAGCCGCAGCGGCTGTTGCCAAAATCCTGCAGCTCACTTTCAGCAATAATCTCGATTTCGAGGCGCGCCTTCTTGAAGCCTAATGCCTGCAACAATGCCGCAGCTTTGTCGGCCAAAGTCTTAGCAGCTTTTTCGCGGGCCTTGCGCAGCTTGGTGGCTTCTTTGCGCAGCGACGCTTCGAGTTTGGCGGCGGCTTCGCGTTTGGCTTTAAGCGTGCCTTCGATATCGCCCTGCACTGCCAACTGCTGCGCCAGCTGCTCACGTTTGATCAGCACCGCCTCAACACTGCCACCGTATTTACGCCGCACTTCCTGCCAAAGATTCATCCGCTCACTAGTCGCCTCGACCGCTTCAGCATCGAACTCGAAATCACTGGCGAGACGACCGGTCTCTTCACCGAGGTCCTGCATCTCGATCAACACGCTTCGCGCTCGCTCCAACAGCGGCTCGGAATCAGCATCGAGTGCCACCAGCGACTCATAGTGACCAACAATCATGCTGAGTTGTTCGCTCAGCCCTTGATCGCCCGACAGCCCTTCGGAGCAATCCGCAGCCAGCGTCACCAGCTCTTGTCCACTCGACATACGCGTGTAGTCGCGCTCCAGCGCTTCGATCGAGTCTTCTGAGACATCGACGCTATCAATCTTGTTAATTTGTTTACGCACAAAATCGATTTCGTCCTCGTCTAGGCGTTCACCGGATTCGAGGCTGTCGATTTCTTTGTGTGCAGCTCGCCATTTGGCATAGCCGCCTTGATAGGTCGCAAGTAAGTCGGCATTGCCCGCATAGAGATCGAGCATTTCCAACTGGCGGCGTTCTTGAAATAGTTTTTGCGGCTCACCGGGCCCGTGAAAATCGATCCACGACTCCCCTAGCTCCTGTAACTGTGTGAGTGTCGCCATGCTACCATTGATCTGCACACGCGGCATTTTCTTGCGATGAATACTACGCTGTAGCAACAGCACGCCATCTTCGCAACCCGGCAACCCAGCGGCCTCCAGCAAGGCATTCATTTCTGCCGAGTCTTCAAAATACAACGCTGCTTCGACCTCCAACTGATCCGTCCCCTGGCGAATCATAGTCTTATCGGTGCGCGCCCCTGAGAGCAGCCCCAATGCACCGAGCAATACACTCTTACCCGCGCCAGTCTCACCGGTGACGGCGGTAAATCCCACATCCAACTCCAAGGTCACCTCAGCGAGGAGCGCGAGATTCTTAATTTTAAGATATTGTAGCATGGCGAAAAATTAAACGGTAGAGCCAAACAGAGTGACCAACAACTGCGCGCATAAGGTCAACGGAAACAAACTGACAATAATCGTCACGACCAAGCAGAGGAAGGTCTTCAACACACTCAGTCGCAGTGCCGCAGAGAGCGACAGCAGGATAATCACATAGCCATAGAAAAAAACGCAAAAGAAGACTGGTGCGAAGCTCACAATCATTTCGGGGTTCACCTCAGTACCGAGCATCAAAGACAGCACCATTGACAGTAGCGTCCACGGCAACAAGCCGAGCCCAAGCGCAGTGCGTACATCGCGTTGCGTGCTTTCGGCACCGAACCAACGGCCGAAATTACGTGTCAACCAGCCGAACAGATACAAGCCACACAGACCCGCGAATCCGCCGACCACAAACGGCAGCGGCCCCGACTCTGCGTGGGCCAACGACAAACGACCACTTTGCACCGCGCCAAAAAAGGCCGCAATCATCACCGCAGCAGAATGCCCCTGCCCCGCATCGAGCAGTGCACGCATCGAACTGGCTGGTTTATACCAAAGCGTGAGTAGAGAAGGCTGGTTATTTATGGTGCTCATTTGTCCAAGTGCTTTTCAAAAAAGACAGAATACTGCGTACATGCAAGTCTGCGTCGATTCGAAGTCTGATTTAAAAATTCTTTTGCGTTGTCTCTTTGCTCCCTTCGACGAACCTCTGCGCTCTTTCTATGCTTACCTTCTCAAAACTCAGTAAAGGCTTCGGCCAAAAGACCCTCTTCACCGATATCTCGTTTCGTATCCTACAAGGCGATCGCATCGGTCTGGTCGGACCCAACGGAGCCGGTAAGACGACGCTTTTTAATATCATCCTCGGCACCACGGAGTGCGACAGCGGCAAGGTCGAGCTCGACCGCGGCACGGTGATCGGCTTCCTGCCTCAGGAAAGCGCGCCTGCTGGCGAAGAGACAGTCGCAGAGCTAGCGACTTCGATCTCACCCGAGTTTGTTAATATATACAATGCACTGCGCGAGTTTCCTGATCCAGATGCCCCTGAGCGTATCGATGCGATGGAGCAGTTTGTCGATCTGGATGGCTACACACTCGAAGCAAAGGCAAAGCGTATCTTGGCAGGCCTCGCCTTTCGCTCAGAAGATTTTGACAAGCCCGCACACACCTTGAGTGGTGGCTGGATCATGCGTGCGCACCTCGCCCGTTTGCTAGTCATGGAGCCGGATTTGCTCATGCTCGATGAGCCAACCAATCATTTGGACCTCGAGACATTGGGCTGGTTTCAAAATCAGCTGAGCAACTACTCTGGCGCAATTTTGACCATCTCGCACGACCGTGAATTCCTCAACGGCGTCTGTGACGGCATCATCGAAATCGCCAATGGCCACCTGCACCGCTACCACGGCAACTACGACTATTACCTGACTCAAAAAGCGGATCGTGAGACACAGCAACTCGCTGCTTATAATAACCAGCAACGCGAAATCTCACACTTGGAAGATTTCGTTCGCCGCTTCCGCGCCAAGGCATCGAAAGCCTCGCAAGCGCAAGCACGCATGAAGACGCTCGAAAAAATGGTGCGTCTGTCGCCGCCCGAAAGCGCCGCCGACACCATTTCATTCAGCTTCCCGCAGCCAATGCGCAGCGGCCAGCGCGTCGCTACCTTTGAAAATATTCAACAGGCTTACGGCGATCACGTCGTCTATACCGACCTGAACCTCATCATTGAGAAACAACAGCGCATCGTGCTAGTCGGCCCCAATGGTGCAGGTAAATCTACATTGCTTAAAATCCTCTCCGGGAGTGTCGAAATCCAAGGCGGCGTGCGCGAAATGGGCCACAATGTCAGTGTCGGCTACTTCTCGCAGCAACGCGTCGAAGTGCTCGACGTCGAGCGCAGCGTCCTAGACGAAGCCATGGAACGTGTCGTCTCCGGCATGAATGAGCAAAAGGTACGCGGCATCTTGGGTGCCTTCCTATTTCGCGGCGACGACGTCTTTAAGAAAGTCAAAGTGCTCAGTGGTGGTGAGAAGAGCCGACTCGCTCTGGTCAAACTGCTGCTCAATCCGCCCAACCTACTGCTACTCGACGAACCAACGACTCACCTCGATATGCCTAGTATCGACGCGCTGATCGGTGCCCTCAAGGATTACACCGGCACCCTCGTCTTCGTCAGTCACGACGTGCATTTTATCCGTGCCATCGCTCAACACACGATTCAAATCCAGGCCGGCAGTACCACTAATTTTGCTGGCGACTACGATTATTACCTGCGCAAGTCAGAAGCGACTTCCGAAAAAGGCGGCCTAGTCGCAGGTATTAAAAACGCGCGCCCAGACTTTGAAGCCAAAGCAAAGAGTAAGCAACCCGTCGTCAGCGCCAAAGAGCGCCGCCGCATCGAAGCAGAGAAACGCAAACTTGAATCAAAGGGCCGTAAAGGCGTCGAAAAACGCGTGGCAAAGCTCGAAGTCGAGGTGCTCAAGCTCGAGGCAGATCAAGCCGCAGTCACCGAACAACTCGGCAATCCCAGCGTTTATGCCGATAAAGAGAAAGCCAAAGAGCTCAATATGCAGGCGGCTCGCATCTCGAAACGCTTGCAGGAGAAGAACTACGAGTGGGAAACAGCGGCAGAAGAATTAGGAAAGCTAATGTAAGTTCTCGAACAGGAGTAATCATCATCAGCCGAATACCCCTGTAAAAGCGCACAGGCTTAAGGTTTACGCTTTACAGCAGAGACGGGACGAGGAATTTTAACAGCTTCTGGAAATTGCTTCACCCGTCACCAGCCATCTATTTTGCTTCCCCGCTCCATAAAAAAAGTACTTTCGATTGCCGCTCTAGCTTACTGCAGCGGCATCGTGCCTATTCATGCACAAGATGCTACACAGCTCGGCTTTTCTGATCTGCAAGCGCAAGCCAATGTTCTGGTGGAAGCTGGCCAATTGGAGCAGGCTATGCCATTTCTGGAGGAGTTAATCAAGCGCGTCGAAGCGACTGACAACTCCGAGATCCAGCTCGACTTCCCGATCTTCTTGCTTGGTACCGCTCACATTCAGCGCTTCGTCGCCACTCAGAATGCCCGCGAACTCAACCAAACTCTGGTCTGGTATGCTAAGCTCGAAAAGGACTATCCAGACAGTCCCAAGGTCAAAGATGCACTCCTTAAAAAGGTCGATGTGCTACGTATCTTGAAACGCGAAGACGATGCGATCGCATTAATGAAGCAACTGCTCGATGGCACCTACGCCTTTCGCCTCAATCTGAAGCAAGAGAGTCAATTGCTCAAAGATCTCACCCAGATCCACTATAATAAAGGCGACTGGAAAGGCGGCCTACCGATCTTTACCAAGTTGCTGAACACATCGCGCGACTTTGAAGACCAAGCCTGGGCCGCAGCGGCCAGCTTCGAAGCATTTGTCGCAGAGAAACGCTTCGACGACGCGATGGCGCTGCTACCGATTCTCGCGCGCGAATCCGAAGTGCGCTACTTGCCGCGACTCAACGTCGCTCTATTAAAGAGCAGCGATACCATGGTCGCCCAAGCGCGCCTCAGCGATGCCGCTATTTTGCTCAATCTGATCAAGACCACCGACATCATGATCGAGCACAATGAAGCCACAATGGCAGACAAGCTGGCCAAGATCAAATTCAACACTGACCTAGGGCGCAATGACGAGCTGATTGAGCGCCTTAGGCAGGAAGTCAAAAACCTCGAAGCCACCATTACGCAGTTGCGCAAGCTCCCCACCCTACGCAACGAGTTGCTGGTGCGCCGTGCACGTAATTATACGAAGACCGCACGTCGCTACGAAGCTTTCTGGATGTTCTTTGATCTGATGACCGAGAACCCAAAGGACAAGCAGACCGAATTCTTCACCTACGCGACCTTCTCCAACGCTCTGCAACTCAACAAGGCCGAAACTGCCATCACTGTGGGCCGCGCCTAT
>JAFMHF010000031.1:19296-23923 GCA_017854655.1 Puniceicoccaceae bacterium
AGCAAATTCGCAGACGCCATCCAGAGCTTCGACAGCCTGCTTAAGCAATATCCGACCAGCCTCTACGCCGAAGACGGCCTGCTGCGTAAAGGAGCCGCTCAATTTTATGCGCAGGACTTTGAATCCGCTCGCGAGACACTCTACAGCTACACCAAGAAATATCCACGCGGCAACGCACTCGACCAAGCCTACTATTTCCTCGGCGAAGTGGAGAACCTGGCTGGCGATTACGAACTCGCACTGAAGCACTTCAAGCAGGCCGACGACATCACCGCTCTGCAAGATATTCACGATGGCGCCGCTTTCAGCATGGGTAAGATCTATGAATTACTGCAGCGCTACCAAGAAATGGCCACTCACTTCAAGGCCTACACCGATCGTTTCGGCGAAGATGGCCGTCTCACCGATGCAATCTTCGAGCTCGGTCGTGCGTATGAATTTCTCCGTCAGCCCACTCAAATGCTCGCGCTCTACCGCAAATACATCGAGCAATTTGCCAACGACCCTGAAAATGCCGGCGTCGATACGCTCATCGAAGGCTACGCTGAGAAATACAATACCAACAAAGCCCAACTGGAAAAGACCGTCGAATTCCTCGACAAGCTCGACAACGATATCGAGTTCCGCACGCAAATCGTCACTGACCGCGGCTACTTGTTTGAATACTTTTACGTCAACAGCGATCTGGATCAGACACTCTACAATCGCCTGCGCAACCACCCCCAATTTGGCGAATGGCTGGTGCAAGACCTCGCACCAATCAACGAAGTCATCGCGATCTACCGTAAGCAACTGGCAGACTACCCAACCGAGACGCCAGTCGAATTTTTCCGTGATCAACTCGCTCAGTTTAAAGCAAAACAGCAACGCGTGGCCGAGGCCCGCATGTTGATGGGTCTCTACCGCAGCGATGTGGAACTCGCCCCAAGCCAATCCTACGACAGCGCGTTCTTTAGTGAAGTCACCCCGCGCGTACTGCTCTATATCGCCGACTACTCGCGTGCTGACCGCCTCGATTTTGCGATCGAAGCGTGGAACGAAGTGTTGGCCACTTATCCAACCGATGATGCTGCGATCGTGTCTTACATGCGCCTCGCCGACGTCAGCAATCAACGCGGCGACAAACCAAGTGCACTCAACTATCTCGAAGCAATTCAGGCTCAATTCCCGGGTACGCCGAAACTCCCCGGAGTCATCCTACGCCAAGGCGAACTACTCTCCTCAATGGGTCGCGGCGAGGAAGCCCGCGAGAAATATCAGTATATTTTGCGCGTACCGGACTGGCGCGGCCTCGTTCACGCTCGTGCCCTGTTCCAAACTGGCGAGGCCTACATGGCTGAGAGCAAATATGCCGAAGCACATGGTTTCTTCGAGCGCACATTCCTCGGCTACTCCCAATTCAGCGAATGGTGCGCACGCGCCTACCTAGCCGATGCCGAAGCCCTTGTAGGCATGGGCGCAAAAGCCGATGCGATTGCGACACTCACCGAAGCGAACGAAACACTCGCAGAAGCTGCACCCGCAGCACTCGTTGAAGCCATTCAAGCGAAACTGCAAGAGTTACAACCATCAGTCGCCCCATCGCCCCAGTCATAACAGCCACACACAAACGGATGCGTTACTTTTCACTCAAAGCCCTGCTCATCGCAGCCCTCTCTGTCGGTTTCTCACTCTCCGGTTTTGCAGAAAATGCCTATTGGACAGAGCTTGGCAACCAACCTGTCTATATTCAGCAAGTCAACGGACGCTCGAAGCAGACACTTAAATTTATCGATTATAAAGATGGCATGTTGGTTGCGGAAATAACGATTGATGGCAGTGTCGGCGAAATGTCCCTCCCCGTCAGTAAATCGATGGTCAAAACGCTGCGCTTAGACTTGGGCGAAACACAAAAAGCAAACCAACTGATTCAGCAGGGCAATTACGCTGGTGCCGTCAAAGTGCTGCGCCAAAATGTCTATCCACTGGTTAAATTTACTGAGGTGCCAGAGCTGTTCAGCCAATTACACTCGCCCGTCCGCGCCTTGATTAGCAGCTTGATCAGCGCAGGCGAACTCGCCGAAGCAGACGATCTGCTCAAGCGGGTCGCTCTAGATAAGGTCGACATCAAATATAGCCAACTGAGCATCCAATTGATGAACGCGTATCTCGCAGAGGAAGCGTTCAAAGCCGCGGGACGAATCGCCGGTCAACTGCCTAAAAGTGGCGCGTACGCTTCCAATATCTCCCAAGTTGTCAATGCGGCCGATGCCCTGCGCGGTGCAGGTGAATATGAAGCGGTGATTCCACTGTATAAGGAAATCGAGAGTTCTGTCCCTGAAGATGTGCGCAAGAATGTGCGTATGTGGCTGGCCTACAGCTTGGTGCTGGCCGACCGTGTCGAGGAAGCCTCGCCGATGATCGACAGCATGCAAGAGCCAGCGCCGAATGATCGCTTATTTTCACTCTACAAATTGCTGCAAGGCTCGCGTGAGCACCGCAACAAGCAATACAACCAAGCCCTCGACGTGCTCACTCGCGGCTTTGTGCGCGCGCAAACTTCTTACGTCTGGGTGCCAGAAATGCTCTACCTGATCGGCGATTGCTACAAACAAGCCGAAGACCCCACTGCCGCACGGAATGTCTGGTTCGAAATCACGGTACTTTACCCCGACTCCCCATGGGCCAAACGTGCTGCCGAATCACTCAGCGAGCTGCCAAAGCCAGAACCCGCGCCGCCAACTAGTTAATCAATCACTTCACAACACTACAACCCACTCAATCATTAGTCTTTAATATTAAACCGTCATGAAACTATCAAAGTTCCGCCTCCTCCCTTCCTTTGCTGCGCTCGCGCTGTTTGCCGTCGTCACGCAATGGACAATGACCACATCCCTCAGTGCACAAACTGAAGAAGCAACCGTCGAGTCAGTCGAGACCGCCGAAGAGGCAGCTGCTGCCGAGGCTGCTGGGGGCGATCAATCCCTGATTGACATGTATAAGAATGGCGGCTGGGCCATGTATCCGCTCACACTTCTGTCAATTTCGGCATTCGGACTGATCGTGTACAACTTTATGGCGATTAATCCGAATCAAATTCTGCAGCCTTCAGTGCTGCCAGAGATCGATACCGCGCTGCAAGCTCTAGATATCGAAAAAGCCCGCTCCATCTGCGATGAGAACCCAGCCCCTTCGACTAATATCATTCATGCTGGCTTGGTCCGTGTCGACACCAACCGCTACAACCCAGAACAGGTGAAAGAAGCGGTCGAAGAAGCCTCGGCCGAAGAACTCGCCAGTCCATTCATCTTAATCAACTACCTTTCTGTGATCGGATCACTAGCCCCCATGGTTGGACTGCTCGGAACCGTCTCCGGTATGGTTAAGGCCTTCAACGTGATCGGCTCTGAAGGCGCTGCTAATGCTCAAGCGCTTGCGGGTAACATTTCTGAAGCCTTGATCACCACCGCCAGTGGCATGATCGTCGGTATTCCTGCGATGTTCTTCTTCTTCTTCTTCAAGAATAAATACGGTAAGATTACTTCTCGCGTCGCGCGTGTGGTGGGAGACCTGCAATTCACACTCAGCACTGCGATTAGCAATCGCTAATCCAAACACCTGCGATTACTAACCGATGAAAACATGGTCCCCAGAAGAAGTTGATCCGGAGTTTGAACTGACTCCGATGATTGACATCGTGTTCCTGCTCATCGCGTTTTTCATGACATTGATCAGCTTCATTAGCGCCGAACTCATCGAGCTCAAGCTGCCAGATGCCAATCAGTCGAGCATCCCAGAAGAACCAGGCGAACGCCAATATATCTCCGTTGATGTCAGCGGTCAGGCTTATCTCGGCTCGACTCCAATCAGCTACGAAGCACTGCCCCAAGCACTAGCTACCGGGCGCGCGGCTCAGCCCTCTTTGAAGGTGTTTCTTCGAGCTGACGCCAAAACGGCACACCGTCATGTCAACCGCGTCATGGAGGCCTGCGCTGAAGCAGGCATCTCTGACCTCATTTTTGCCTCCAATAAAAATTAAACTGTGGCTGCTGTTAACAAAGTTTTAGAATCAGAAGATAAAGTCGATATTACACCGATGATCGACATCGTGTTCTTGCTGCTGGTTTATTTCATGTTTCTACCGCTGCAACAAGAGGCAGATGTGGGGATCAAATTACCCAGCGCGACCCCACCTGCTGAGAACCTCAAATTGCCCAGCGAGCATGTCATCGAGATCTTCCCGAATGGCTTGATTCTCCTCAATGGTGCACCAATGGACGCTTCGGATGACCGTGTCATGGCACGTCTCTCTACCACGCTCACCCGACTACGCATGTCATCGGACCGAGTGGGCGATGATATCGTGGTAAAGATTCAGGCCGATCCGGACTCGCCGCATCAGCGTTCAATCGATGCACTAAATGCCTGTGCCAAGGCTGATATTACCAAAGTCTCGTTCACTGCATACGCGCTCTAACAAAGTCGAGTGACCCACAATCGCTCGCCTATAATTTTTTCAAATGCTTCCTCCGACTAAAAAGAAAAAAATAAATCCGCTACTGCTGAAGGTTATCTTCATCAGCGTAGCGATTCATCTGCTTGCGGGGCTGATTCTCGGAAGTATTACGATTTACAAATATGTCGTCCC
>JAFMHF010000031.1:24206-25267 GCA_017854655.1 Puniceicoccaceae bacterium
CTCAAGTCGCGCGGCGAGCGTATTCTGTTCGTGATCGATGCCAATCGTCAGATGGTCGCCGACAAAAAAGGTGGACTCAACAGCTACAAGATAATTAAGGACGAAATCACCGACATGGTCGGCAACCTCTCCGCCGGCACCTTGTTTAATGTCATGTTACGCGATCGAAAAAAAATAATGCTGTTCAAACCTCAGCTGGTGGCAGCAGGCTCAGAAACACATCGGCAGCTGATTCAATGGATCAGTCCAATTAATGCTAGCGCTGAAAAGGTCGGGCTCGAAGGCAACCGCCTAGCTAGCACTCCTAAGCTTCGGGGACTTCCCAATGAGGAAGTGCATAAGGTCTTAACGTGGTCAGGCCACTCAGGTAACGAAAATGGTTTCATCACTCAAGTGGCATTGGAACAGCACGTGGATGCGATCTTTATGATTGCCAGTGACCACAAAGGCTTTGGCTCTGTGCGCTCCCCACCGAGCGAACGCGCACAAGCTGAATGGGCACGCAAAATCGCCAAGCGCGACTATATTGAGCAGCTCGCCAAGCATGAGGCGGAAGTCGCTAATATGAATAAACGAATTGCTGCAACGATGGCGAAGACCAATGCGCAGCGCAAAAAGCAAGGCCTACCACCACGCGTGCTTGAAAAACGCTATGGCGTGTATTCCGCAGCCAGAGAACTTGGTCTGAATTGGACCACTGACCATCCAGGGCATGGACCAAAACCCGAATGGCTCAAAGACAGCGATGTTTCTAGATATTTCCGCAAGCTGCTCGATGAACTTTACGAGAAGGACGATAAGCCGGTGCCATCGGTCAACGTGGTACTTTTCCTCGCTGGCGATGAGGTATTCGACAAGAACGCGAAAACACAGCTGGATCAATTCGTGCGCTTTTTCCGCGGTAAGAATCGCGTGATTCGTGGCCTCGACGAAATCACCAGTGCGAGCAGTTCAAAGACAACTAGGAACTAAGCCAGCGACACCACACACTTTCAAACAAAAGGCAGTCGAACATTCGGCTGCCTTTTTTTGTGCCCTAAGGAGTGTGGGCGACTCGCCCA
>JAFMHF010000001.1:0-7819 GCA_017854655.1 Puniceicoccaceae bacterium
TCAAAGAAAACGAGGGCGAGTCGCCCTCCCTCCTTTTCCCACACAGCTTGGCGTTTACCGCACAGCGACGCTCTCGGCATACGCCCGCGCAAAATAAGTCAGGATCATATCAGCCCCAGCCCGCCGAATCGCTAGCAGCGACTCATCGCGGCAACGTTCCAGATCGAGCCAGCCCCGCTCCGCAGCCGCCTGGAGTTGTGCATATTCACCGGAAACCTGATAGGCAGCGAGCGGCAACTCCGTCGACTCACGTACTTCGCGGATGATGTCCAAATACGGGCCCGCTGGCTTTATCATCAGCACATCCGCACCTTCCTCTTCATCCAGAGCCATCTCGATCAACGCCTCGCGACGATTGCCGGGGTTCAACTGATAGGTGCGCTTATCTAAATGATGGGTGCCAGCGCTATTAGCGCTCCCCACCGCATCACGGAACGGACCGTAATAGGCAGATGCAAACTTCGCTGAGTAGGCCATGATATTGGTCTGCTCAAAGCCAGTATCGTCCAGAGCTGCACGAATCGCTCCGACACGACCATCCATCATATCCGAGGGAGCCACAAAATCAGCGCCCGCTTCCGCAGCGAGCACAGCCATCTCGGCAAGAATCTCAACTGTAGCATCATTAATCAAATCGCCCGCCTGCGCATCGAACAAACCGTCGTGGCCATGCACGGTATAAGGATCAAGCGCCAGATCAGTGATCACCGCCATCTGCGGCAGCTCTGCTTTGATCGCCCGAATCGCCCGCAAAACTAGGGTTCCAGGGTTCAAGGCCTCACGCCCATCGTCGGTCTTCAATGAATCGTCCAACTTCGGAAACAGTGCCACCGCGGGAATTCCCAACGCAGCCAGCTCACGGCATTCCGCGATCAATCGCGCAATCGTCAGACGCGAAATACTCGGCATCGACTCGATCGGCTCCGCAGCACCGTCGCCATCGATCACGAAAATCGGCTGGATTAAATGATGCACCTGCAACTCCGTTTCATTTGCCAAAGCACGCAAGGCAGCAGTACGGCGCATACGTCGTGGGCGATGTATTAGGTCCAAGCGGAAGTCAGAAGAAGCAGTCATACCCAGCACCATGACGACTCCTTCACTCATTTCAAGCTGAACTGTTTTATCGTCATTTCAAACTTCACACATCAGTTTTCCCCCGTCACTCTGCCCCTCTTTCAATTTCTCAGCTCTCAACTCTCAGCTCTCTCACAAATGTCCATTCAACTTTACGACACTCTCAGCCGATCCGTCAAAGCACTCGCTCCCTCGAGTGACCAGCCGCTGCGATTCTACTGCTGCGGCCCCACGGTGTACGGTCCCGCGCATATCGGCAACTTCCGCACCTTTCTGATTCAGGACGTGCTACGCCGGGTCGCCGAAGCCGACGGCATTGAGGTGCAACACGTGCGTAACATCACCGACGTCGACGACAAAACGATTCGCGGCTCGATCGAAGCAGGCCTTTCCTTGAGCGAATTCACCGCCAAATGGACCGCCAAATTCCACACTGACTGTGAGGCGCTCAATATGCGCCCACCAAGTGTCGAGCCAAGTGCCGTCGCGCATATTCCAGATCAGATCGCCCTAGTTGAGACGCTCATCGAAAAAGGCCATGCCTACGCGACCGATGACGGCTCAGTCTATTTTCGCGTCAACTCCTTCGAAGACTACGGTCGCCTCTCTCGCCTCAAGCAGCGCGAATTGAAGACTCAAACCGAAAATTCCGCAGGCGAAGTCAACGACGCCGACGAATATGACCGCGAGTCCGTGACCGACTTTGCCCTCTGGAAAGGCCGCAAAGCCGAAGATAAAGGCAACTACTGGACCAGCCCGTGGGGCGAGGGACGCCCTGGTTGGCACCTGGAGTGTAGCGCCATGGTCGACGCAGCCTTCGACGGCGCAACCATCGATTTACACGGCGGTGGCATCGACCTGTGCTTTCCGCACCACGAAAATGAGATTGCACAGTCCGAATGCGCCCACGGCCACGACTTTTGCAAGCATTGGTTCCATAGCGCTCACCTGATGGTTGAGGGTGCCAAGATGTCGAAAAGCCTCGGCAACCTCTACACGCTGGACGATCTTCAGCAAAAAGGCTTCAGCCCGATGGCCGTACGCTACACACTGATCGCCGGCAGCTATCGCCAGCAGCTCAACTTCACTTTCGACGGTCTGCACGCCTCACACAGCGGACTCAGCAAAATCGAGCGTTTTGCCGAGTCATTACTCGCAGTCACTGGCGAAGACAAGGCAGCGATGAATCACTACATCACCGCCGACGCGCCCGAAGACTTCGGCCGCTTGGTTAAGGCGTGGGACGCCCTGCGCAACAACCTCAACACCGCAGCCTGCCTGGGTGCGATCTTTGGCGTGATCGGCTCCAACCCCGCAGCATCCCTCGACGCGGACGGCGCACGTGCAATGCTCAAAGCACTGGGCACATTACTTTACGCGCTCGGCTTGCAACTATTTACCGTCGAACAAGCCACGGTCGATGCGCCCAAAACAATCGTCGCCCTCGCTCAGGCCCGCTGGGACGCCAAGCAAGCCAAAGACTGGGCTAAAGCCGACCAACTACGCGACGCCTTGCTCGCTGAGGGCTGGGTGGTGAAAGACAAAAAAGACGGCTTTGATCTAGAATTAAAATAACCAACTTGCATCAAACTCGACTTGCGATGGATGCAAATTGACGCCGGCAGAGATTCCGCAAACTACTACAAAACATTTCCAGATAAATGGGATGAGCACAAAATCAGCATCGACTGCGTCTCCGTCAAACGAATCAACGGTGGCCCACAGCTCGGAGGAGTCGGCGTCCGCGCGCAAACCCATCGATGATAAAAAAAGATCCATCGTCATTTACCGGAGAAATACCACTCTGAGCCTAATGTGGCGGCTATTCTGTTGGGGAGGGTCGACCTCGGTGTCGACCGCAAGCACTGTAGAAATCGCATAAAAATCCAAGATTCTCTATGGGCTGTTAGACATGTCAGCCTCTCCCGTATCGGTACCGGACGACACCGAGGTCGTCCCTCCGAAGAGCCAGAAGCAAATGCACCGCCCCCAGCGTCCATCTATGCCTTTCCCGCTAATCGACGATGAATCTACAAAAGCCCCGCCGGTAGCATCGTGGATGCACTCCTAGAGGACGACGTTGAGTCCTTCGTCGGTAAATACAGCACCGAGATCGAACGCGGGACGTCTACGGCGATGAATCTGGCGAAGCGCAGGCGCTAGTCCTTGCTCAGGTCGAGGTTGCCAAAGGCACGATTCGCTACAGCGACGGCGGGTTCTCGTATAATGCCGATAATAAGCCCCTTGGTTAACCACTCTAGGAATTAATATAAGAAAAAATCCCTCCGATTTCAAATCGCCGCTCCCATTGATTTACGGAAAATAAAGGGTACACTGTACTAATCAAACAAGCGAAAGTTTTTTTAATCACCTAACGGACGAATTACCATGATCAAACAGACCGATTCGATTGGGCCCCAGACGTGACACAATCAACCTGCGAACATTCCACTGAAGGCTGCGCGAGTCCTATAATTCGAATGCGGTTTAATTTTTTTAATTGATGCCAAAGATTCTTCACATTTCAGATCTGCACTTTGGGCCAGCCTATCTGCCTGAGGCAGGTGAGGCATTGCAAGCGATCGCCCCTTCCCTCGACCCGGACGTTATTGTAATTAGCGGAGATTTCACACAGCGAGCCAAACGACAGCAATTTGAGCACGCGCGGCGCTTCGTCGATCGTCTGCCTAAAGTGCCGATGCTGCTGATCCCAGGCAATCATGACGTGCCACTCTACCGAGTCGCGGAGCGCTGGTTGAGGCCACATGATTTATACCGTGAACTGATCTGCCCCGACCTGAACCCAGTGTTGCAAATCGACGGCTTGATATTGCTCGGCATTGATTCGACTTCGCCGCGACGCACGATCTCCAACGGTCGCGTGCATCAGGATCAATTAGAACGTTGCGCGGAACTATTCGCCGAACTACCGCCCGAAACCATGCGAATCGTGGTGGCGCATCACCACTTTGCTCCGTGTCCAGACTACATCCATGATCGCACCATGCCTAAAGCAAGACGCGCGATCGATAGTTTCGTCGAACAGGGCGTGGAGATGATCCTCGGCGGGCACCTGCACCGGTCCTACATCGGCAATTCGCTGGATTTTTTCCCGGGTACCAATCGGGATCGTGGCATCACCATCGTGCAATGCGGAACCACCACTTCAAGCCGCGGCCGAGGCCGAGAGCGTAACGAAAACACCTTTAACCTGATCGATGTAGGACCCCATCTATTGACCGTTATTCATTACCTATACTTCGAGAAGACAGGAAAGTTCGCCCCCATCAGCCAGCACCTCTTTCCGCGAATGAGACGGCCCGGTGGGCCAGCACATTTGGCCGCAGCTAATCCCTTCACAACAACGGCACCATGATTGCGCTCAAGAAAGTTGGTGGCGGAAAACGAAAGCTGGTTATTCTGGCGGTCGCAGTGGCGGTCGGCGCGGCGCTTACTTGGTATGTGAAAAACTATGTTTCGCTGGAGGCGCTGGTCGCACAGGAAGAGAAAGTCCGTGAGGCGATCGATCGACGACCGTGGCGTTCGTTCGCGCTGGGCCTCGTTATTTACTCGGTCGTCTCGCTGGTGCCCGGCACTTCAGGAAAGTCTGTCGTATTCGCCTGGCTCTTTGGATTCTGGCAAGGCCTCGCACTTATAATCCTTGGCCTTACCACCGCCGCCATGGTGATTTTCAACCTGAGCCGCTACGTTTTTCACGGCTGGATCAAGCGCCGCTATGGGCGATTTCTCGCGGGGCTGGACAGGCACCTGCACCGAGAAGGCGCCTTTTATTTGTTAACCCTGCGCATGGCACATTTCCCGTTCACCATCGTCAATCTCGTCAGCGGCGCCAGCGGGGTGCGGACTCAAACTTTTTGTTGGACTACGTGCGTCGGCTTAGTGCCCGGATCAGCGGTGTTCGCCTATGTCGGGATCCGCATGCCGTCGCTGAACGAACTGTCCACCCACGGCGTCGGCTCGTTGTTCGACAAACCACTGATCGCGGCGCTCGCCACCAGCGCGGCCTTCCCTTTCGCATTTCGATTCGTCGCTCGGAAACTGGGACTACTCAAAGATAAAGACGGCGGCCCCGACAGTCTAGCCACCGACCAATCATCCTAACTTGAATGCTTATGATCACGTTCCCCTCCACCACTCTCCTCTGGCTTCTCGGTGCACTGCTGGCCGCTCTCGTCGCGGGATCGGTGGCGCGTTTTGCCAGCCTGCGCAATGCCGACGAGACTTTACGGCGCAAGCGCCTTGCTAGCCTCCGCACGTGGTGGATTCTGGCTATCGTGTGGGGCGGTTGCCTGTTGTTGGGGCATTTGGGCATCTGCCTGCTACTGACTGTCGTCAGCATCGTGGCCTTCTACGAATACGCCGGACTGCTCGGCATACGCGAAAGCCAACGCCCTGCGGTGTTAGCGGCCTATGCCATCGCAGTGATTAATTATTTGCTCATCCTGTTTAATCAGGCGGCGGCCTTTGTCGTCTTCGTTCCCCTCGGTGCCCTCGCGATTGTCTCACTGGTGCAGATCCTTCAAGGGCAGGCCAAAGACTACATCCGCATCACCAGTGCGATCTTCTGGGGCATGATGACTTTGTTCTATGGGATGGGACACGCGGCCTACCTCTTTATCCATCCCGCTTTCGCGGGCGGCCCCGCCGGTCCGGCCGGTTGGTTTCTCTATTTGATGATCCTGACTGAATCCAACGACATTTTCCAAGCACTGGTCGGGCGCTCAATCGGTGCTGACAAACGGCACCTAATTACACCCACCCTATCGCCGAATAAAACCTGGCAAGGGTTTTTCAGCGGTCTGCTAGCAACCCTCGCTCTGGCGATCTTACTGGCCCCTTGGCTGACGACTCTCAATCACATAAAAGAGCCGTTGCTGCTGGGACTGGTGGTCGCGATCGCTGGCTTTTTTGGCGATATAAACATGTCGGGCATCAAACGAGACAGCGGCGTCAAGGACGGCAGTCACTTACTACCGGGGATGGGCGGTTTAGTCGACCGGATCGACAGCCTCACCTTTACCGCGCCGGCTTTTGTTTATTTATTGGGAGCGGGGCTCGTATGAAAAACGAGGCACGTATAGACCGATTCGTCACAATCCCAAATATCATCTGCCTGCTCCGTATGCTGGGGTCCATCGTGCTGGTGGTGCTGGCGGTCAACGGCCGCGATCAGGTGTTTTTATGGCTGTTTGTCGGCCTTGCGATGAGCGATTGGGTCGATGGCAAACTGGCGAGCCTACTCAATCAACGCTCGGTGTGGGGACCCAGCCTCGACAGCTGGGCCGACGCAGCGCTTTACCTCGCCTTGCTGATCGGCGCGGTCTTGCTGCGCGGGGATGTGTTGCAGTCGGAATTGCAGTGGATCCTGCCAGCGCTGGGCAGCTACGCACTTTCTACCCTTGCTGGTTATTGGAAATATCGGCGCTGGCCAAGCTACCATACCCGCGCCGCCAAGACTTCGTGGTTTCTTATTTTAGTCGGCGCCGGATGCCTGCTCGGCGGCTGGAACTTGTGGCCACTACGCATCGCGCTAGCCGCCGTGATCCTGACCAACCTCGAAGCATTGCTCATTACAACTTTGGCACCGGGCTGGCGGAGCGATGTGCAATCGGTGTTCCAGATCCTGCGCGAGCGCGCTCGGCACACAGTGAAAAAAAAGCACCCTCATCGATGATAATTATTTACCTAAGCGATTCCGCCGATTGACGCAGTGCGTAGAATGCCTCATGAAACAGGAATGTCAGCACATACACTCCAAACTATCGGCACACGAACTTCCAAATGGGGCGAAGGCCCGATCTGGTGGCAGGATCAACTTATCTACGTCGACATCGAAGCGCACACACTGATCCGCTTGGATCCTGAAACCGGTACTGAGCAAACCTGGAATGTCGGCGAGCGCATCGGCACCGTCGTGCCGCGCGCCAGCGGCGGCGTGCTTTACGCCGGCGACACCGGTATCGTGGCGCTCGATTTAAGCACCGGCGCCAAGCAAGCCTTAGCCGACCCCGAGCCCGAAAAACGCGCGACCAACCGTTTCAACGACGGCAAATGCGACCCCGCGGGCCGCTTCTGGGCAGGCACCCTCAGCCTGGTTAAAAACATCGGCGACGCCAACCTCTACATGCTCGATACCGACGGCACGCTGCAGCTCAAGGTCGACGAGGTGACCAATTCGAACGGCATTTGCTGGAGCGCCGATGCCACCACGATGTATTACATCGACACCATGACCAAGCAGATCCGCGCCTACGATTACGACAACGCCAGCGGCGCGATCAGCAACGCCACCATCGCGGTCGATACTGGTGATCACGGTTACGCTAGCTCCCCAGACGGCATGACGATCGACGCCAACGGTAACCTCTGGGTGGCATTTTGCCACGGTGGCTGCGTCTCTTGCTTTGATCCGACTACTGGCAAAGAACTTCGCAAAGTGGAACTACCTTGCCTCGAAACCACTGCCTGTGCCTTCGGCGGGCCGAATCTCGATCGCTTGTTCGTCACCACCGGGATTCACAGTAAACTCGAAGAAGCCGACGCCGGCAAAGTCTTCGTGATCGACGGCCTCGGCGTACAAGGCGTGCCCGCGTTTGCCTACAAGGGCTAAGGTCAATCGGGGGATCAACCCGCGCGCGACCACACAACCATCGTCAATCACGTAACAGACCGTAGCGACTGGCTTTACGCCAGGAGTCACATAACCCAAGGTCAATCACCC